>CAMBZS010000015.1 GCA_945872335.1 Bordetella parapertussis
CGCCGGCCGATCTGGAGCGGGTCCGTGCGCTCTGGTCAATCCCGTCAAATTGACCGTTCCGAGCGTTTGACGGTACGCTCCCCTCACCCCTTTTTCGGGAAATTCTCATGCGTCTGATCCTCCTTGGCGCCCCGGGTGCCGGCAAAGGCACGCAGGCTGCGTTCATCACCCGCCGGTTCGGCATCCCGCAGATTTCCACGGGCGATATGCTGCGCGCAGCGGTCAAAGCCGGCACGCCCCTCGGACTCGCGGCGAAGAAGGTGATGGACTCTGGCGGTCTGGTCTCCGATGACATCATCATCGGCCTGGTTCGGGACCGACTGGCTCAGCCCGACTGCGCGGCCGGCTACCTGTTCGATGGCTTCCCGCGCACCATTCCGCAGGCAGAAGCGATGAAGGAAGCCGGTGTGGGCATCGACTACGTGCTTGAAATCGATGTTCCCGATTCCGAAATCATCGAACGCATGAGCGGCCGCAGGGTCCACCTGGCAAGCGGGCGCACCTACCACGTACGCTTCAACCCGCCCAAGGTCGCCGGCAAAGACGACCAGACGGGCGAAGATCTGGTGCAGCGCGACGACGACCGCGAGGAAACCGTCCGCAAGCGCCTCTCGGTCTATCACTCCCAGACCCGGCAACTGGTCGATTACTACGGCAACTGGGCGGCGAGCGGACAGCCAGGCGCACCGCGATACCGCCGGATTTCGGGTATTGGTGCCGTTGACGAAATCACCGCTCGGGCGCTCGAGGCCGTGGCTGGCTAGGCGTCTGCAAACGTCTGTTTGGCATCGGGGGCGTCGCCCGCCCCGACTCGCAGCAACGGGTAACCGACACGACCACCGCGACGGACGGCTCAGCGTTCGGCGGCGCACGTGTAAAATCCGGCCGCTTTATCTAATCAAACCATAGTGACAACGGAGGATCGATCATGACTGCAACCACTGCGGGCGTCTGGCTCGCGCTGGCCTGCGGCGTCATCGCGGTGCTGTACGGCATCGTGTCAAGCCGCTGGATTCTGGGGCTGGATGCTGGGAATGCGCGGATGCAGGAAATCGGCGCGGCCATTCAGCAGGGCGCCAAGGCCTACCTGAATCGCCAGTACCGCACCATCGGCCTGGTGGGCGTGATCCTCTTCATCATCATCCTGGTCGTTCCCGGTCTGGGCATGTCGACCGCGGTCGGTTTCGCGATCGGTGCCGTTCTCTCGGGCGCGGCGGGTTACATCGGCATGAATGTGTCGGTCCGTGCCAATGTACGCACCGCGCAAGCCGCCACCGTCGGTCTGAACGAAGCGCTGGCGGTAGCCTTCCGGGGCGGCGCCATCACCGGCATGCTGGTGGTGGGTCTCGGCCTTCTTGGCGTGGCGGGCTACTACGCGTTTCTGGTTGGAAGCGCGGGCAAGATCACCGACCTGCACCATGTGCTGAAGCCCCTGATCGGTCTGGCCTTCGGTTCGTCGCTCATCTCGATCTTCGCGCGCCTCGGTGGCGGTATCTTTACCAAGGGCGCAGACGTCGGTGCCGATCTGGTGGGCAAGGTCGAAGCGGGCATCCCCGAAGACGATCCCCGCAACCCTGCGGTGATCGCCGACAACGTGGGTGACAACGTCGGCGACTGCGCAGGCATGGCGGCCGACCTGTTCGAAACCTATGCGGTGACGCTGATCGCCACCATGCTGCTCGGCTCACTGATTGTCACCGGCGCAGAAATGCAGGCCGTGGTCTACCCGATGGCGCTGGGCGGGCTGTCGATCATCGCCTCGATCATCGGCTGCATGTTCGTGAAGGCCAAGCCGGGCGACACCAACATCATGGGCGCGCTCTACAGAGGCCTGATTGTCGCGGGCGTGATCGCAACCATCGCGTCCTATCCGATCACACAGTGGATGTTCGCTGGTGCCACCCTCCCCAAAGGGCTCACGGTGATGAGCCTCTGGCTCTGCGTGGTCGTGGGCATGGTGCTCACCGGCCTGATCGTGTGGGTGACCGAGTACTACACCGGCACGCAATACGCCCCGGTCCGTTATGTGGCACAGGCTTCCACCACTGGTCACGCCACCAACATCATCGCTGGCATCGCCGTGTCGATGAAGTCCACCGCCTGGCCGGTGCTGATGGTGTGCGCGGCCATCCTGTCCTCGTTCTGGCTGGCAGGTCTCTACGGTATCGCGATCGCAGCCACCGCCATGCTGTCCATGGCAGGCATCGTTGTGGCGCTCGACGCCTACGGCCCGATTACCGACAACGCCGGCGGCATCGCCGAAATGGCCGACCTGCCCGAATCAGTGCGCAACATCACGGATCCGCTGGACGCGGTGGGCAACACCACCAAGGCCGTGACCAAGGGCTACGCGATCGGCTCGGCCGGCCTTGCGGCCCTGGTGCTGTTTGCCGACTACACCCACGCGCTCGAGTCGGCCAAGATCCAGGTCACCTTCGATCTATCCGATCACATGGTGATCGTTGGCCTGTTCATCGGCGGGCTGATCCCGTTCCTGTTTGGCGCCATGGCCATGGAAGCGGTTGGTCGCTCGGCGGGTGCGGTCGTCGAGGAAGTGCGTCGGCAGTTCCGCGAGATCAAGGGCATCATGGAAGGCACGGCCAAGCCCGACTACTCGCGTGCGGTCGATCTGCTCACCACGTCGGCCATCAAGGAAATGATCATCCCGTCGCTCCTGCCGGTGATCGTTCCGGTGGTGGTCGGTCTGGTGCTCGGTCCCAAGGCGCTGGGCGGCCTGCTGATGGGCACCATCATCACCGGTCTGTTCGTGGCCATTTCGATGTGTACCGGTGGCGGCGCGTGGGACAACGCCAAGAAGTACATCGAAGAAGGTCATCACGGCGGCAAGGGATCAGACGCCCACAAGGCGGCGGTCACCGGCGACACGGTTGGCGACCCCTACAAGGACACCGCGGGCCCGGCTGTGAACCCGCTCATCAAGATCATCAACATCGTAGCGCTGCTCATCGTGCCCCTGCTGTAACCGGGCATGATCTGAGCATCCGGGGCGGCCTCGCGGGGCCGCCCTTTTCATTTGTGCGGCGAGGTCCGGCCGCGGGCCCGGCGGTCGCTGCACAATCTGTCTGAGGCGACACTCACTTTCATGGAGCTTTGAATGGACTATCAGGGCAAGGTTGTCATCGTTACCGGCGGCGCATCGGGCCTGGGCGGCGCCACGGCAAAAATGATCGCGGCGGCAGGCGGCAAGGTACTGATCGCCGACGTCAATGCCGACCTCGGAACGCGGTTCGCGGCGGATATCGGTTCGGGGTCGCGTTTCATCCGCTGCGACGTCACCTCGGACGCCGATGCCAAGGCCACCGTCAGCGCCGCCTGCGACATGGGCACGCTCGTTGGCCTGGTGAACTGTGCCGGCGTGGGCTCGCCCGGCAAAACCGTGGGTAAGGAAGGACCGCTGCCGCTCGAAGCCTTCAGCCGGGTGATCAACATCAACCTGATCGGCACCTTCAACATGATCCGGATCGCGGCGGCCGCCATGATGGGCAACGCGCCGAGCGACGAAGGCGAACGGGGTGTCATCGTCAACACTGCGTCGGTCGCGGCCTTTGACGGGCAGATTGGTCAGTCAGCCTACGCGGCCTCAAAGGGTGGGGTGGTCGGGATGACGCTACCCATCGCGCGCGAATTCGCCCGCGACGGCATCCGGGTGGTCACCATTGCGCCGGGACTCTTTCTCACCCCGTTGCTTCAGTCGCTGCCGCCGGCTGCGCAGGAGTCGCTTGGCAAACAGGTGCCGTTTCCTGCGCGCCTCGGGCGGCCCGATGAGTTCGCGCAGATGGTCGGCCATGTGTTTGCCAACCTGATGATCAATGGCGAGACCATCCGGCTCGACGGAGCGATCCGGATGGCGCCGAAGTAAGCCGGCCGCAGCGCAATCAGGCACCCGCCGCAAGGCGGGTCTCGAACCAGCGGCCCAGGGCAAGCAGGCTCGCATCGGCATCGCGTCGCCCCACCAGCTGCAGACTGGTGGGCAGCCCGTCAACGTGCGCGGTCGGCAGCACGAGTGCCGGCACGCCGGCAAACGAAAACGACGCAGTCTGTCCGAGGACGGCGTCGCGAACGCTCATCATGCCGCCTTCGGTATCGACATCGGTCTGACCGCGCTTCGGGGGCAACACCGCATTGCCGGGCATGATCAGCGCATCGTAATCGGAAAGAATCGCATCCAGCTGGGCCGCGAGCGCGTCCCGTATCTTGAGGCTGGCAATGTAATCGGCCGCCGGCACGGTGAGCCCTGCGCGTAGGGGCGGCGCCACCAGCTCCGAAAATCCCTCGCCGCCTTCGGCCAGCGCCCGCCTGTGCACCCAGGCGGCTTCGGCCCGTACCAACGGCGTGTAAGCCTCCCAGCCACGTGGAATGAGCGGCGCCTCGACGGCATCCACCGTCATGCCATCGGCGCGGAGCGACGCGACCATGCGCTCGAATACCTCGCGTACAGCCGGCTGCAGACGACCGAGCAGCCAGGTCTCGGGCACGGCCAGACGCGGCTTGCGGGGCACCGCACCATGCCGGGTGGAGCGCCCCGACATCACTTCAAAGAGCAGTGCGCAATCGGCAACGCTCCGCGCAAGGGGGCCGGCGTGATCGCAGGTCCATGACAGGTGGAGGCCGCCATCGAGGGGTACCGCGCCATAGCTTGCCTTGAATCCGACCACGCCACAGAACGCGGCCGGAATCCGGATCGAGCCGCCGGTGTCGCTACCGACCGCGCCCAGTCCGATGCCACGGGCGACTGCCACCGCCGCGCCGCTCGAGGAGCCGCCGGCCTGGCGCGAGGGATCAAACGGATTGCAGACATCGCCCGTCCAGCGATTCTCGCCGGTCGCTCCGAGCGCAACCTCGTGCAGGTTGGTCTTGGCAAAGATCAGCGCGCCCGCCTCGCGCAACCGCGTGACGAGGCTCGCTTCGGCCTCGCCCAATTCATGAAGCGGCGCGCGGGTACCCCCGCGGGTGGGCATGCCGGCCACGTTGAACAGGTCCTTGATCGAGATGGGGATGCCGTGGAGAGGCCCCACGGGCGCGCCGGTCTGCGCCCGGGCATCGAGTGCATCGGCGGCGCGGCCCGCCTGATCCCAGTCGACCCAGGCCAGGGCGTTGAGGCTGACCGCCGAATCCGCAGCAACGCGGCTGGCTTCGAGAAGGGCACGTGCGCTCGAGCGTCCCTCGCGCAGGGCGCTGGCGGCTTCGCTGATGGTCTTCATCGGGGCGATCACTCCGAACAATGATGGGCGGTGCGCACGCTATCATGGACTGATGGCTGCGTCCTCGAATCCGCTGGGCATTCGCCTATCGATCGCGCTGTGCCTGTCCCTTGCCGTCCTGGCTGGGCAGGCGCAGCCCATCGCGCCGCCTGCCGCTTTCGGGGCCCCAGTACCGTCGCTCGCCGAGCCTCTCATGGGTGACCAGCCCGAGGCGGCGAGCGGGCGTGAACGCAAGCCCGTGATCCGGGCCCGTGAGTTTCTGGCGGTCACCGCGCACCCGCTTGCCAGCGAGGCCGCGTTTGCGATGCTGGCAGAGGGCGGAAGCGCGATGGACGCCGCCATTGCCGCGCAGGCAGTGCTTGCGCTGGTTGAACCCCAGTCCTCTGGCGTGGGCGGCGGAGGCTTTCTGCTGCATCACGATCCAGCGCGAGGATCGGTCCAAGCCTACGACGGTCGGGAGACGGCCCCCGCAGCGGCGCGCCCGGATCGGTTTGTCGATTCGGCTGGCCGTCCACTCGGATTTGCAGCGGCCGTCATCGGCGGTCGGTCTGTGGGCGTGCCCGGCCTCTTCCGAATGCTGGAGCTTGCGCATCGCGACCATGGCGTGTTGCCGTGGGTCAGGTTGTTCGAGCACGCCATCCAGCACGCACGCGAGGGGTTCAAGCTCAGCCCGCGGCTGCACACGCTCCTCGCCCGCGATCGGTGGCTGCGTGACGATCCCGACGCCCGCGCACTGTTTTACGACACCGAGGGTCGGGCACTGCCGATTGGCACATTGCTGCGCCATCCCGCGCTCGCTGACACGCTTGCCGCCATCGCCGAGCACGGCGCCGAGGTCCTCCATCAGGGCCCGATCGCCCGCGACATGGTGGCCCGCGTTCGGGGTCATGCCACGAATCCAGGCGATCTGACTGAAGACGATCTGCGCAACTACCGGGCACTGCGCCGCACGCCAGTGTGCGGCGCGCATCGCGACTGGCTGATATGCGGCATGCCGCCGCCCTCGGCGGGAGCGATCTCGATCGCGCAGATTCTCGCAATTGGCGACCATGCGGCAGAGCGCAGCGCGAACGCCCACAGTGCGAACACCGACAATGCGTTCCGTCCTGGCGCGCTCACGACAGCCGATACCAGTACGCTCACGGCGGGCCATCACGGCACGACGGCGACCCCTGCCAACGCGACGGCGGACCCCAACGGCGCGACGATGCCCCCTGCCAACGCGATGGCGGCCCACCTCTTCACCGAGGCCGGCCGACTCGCCTTCGCCGATCGCGACCGCTGGATTGCCGACCCGGCATTTGCCCGCGTACCGGTCGGCGCCCTGCTCGATTCACGTTACCTGCGCGCCCGCGCCGCGCTCATCGGCCCGACATCGATCGATACCGCGCGTCCCGGCGACCCCGAGCGCTTTCTCACGGAAACCCGGGCACGCCATGCGCTTGAAGGCGAGGTCGAGTCCACCACCCATCTGTCGATCATCGATCGCGCAGGCCGCACCGTCGTGCTCACCTCGTCGATTGAACACGCATTCGGCTCCCGCCTCATGGTGCGCGGTTTCCTCCTCAACAATCAGCTGACCGATTTCTCCTTCGTGGCGCAGACCTCCGACGGCCCCCATCCGAATCGGGTTGAGGGCGGAAAGCGGCCAAGGAGCTCCATGGCACCCACGCTGGTGTTCGGGCAGACCGCCCAGGTCATGGCGCAGACCAGCCAAGCTCGGAATGCGCCGGGCAGCAAACCGACTCCGCCGCTCGACGCCCTGGGCGAAGACCCGGTTGCGGTCGGCATGCGACCGATGGTGCTTGCCATCGGTTCGCCCGGCGGTCCATCGATCATCAACTATGTCGCGCGGACCCTGATGGGGGTACTCCATGACGGTCTCCCGCTCCAACAAGTGATCGATGCCCCCAACCTGGGGAGCCGCAATGGCCCGACCGAACTGGAAGCCGGGAGCGCATCCAGCGCGCTCGCCGACGCGCTGGCGGCTCGAGCGCACCGTATCAGCCTCACGACGATGACCAGCGGCTTGCACGGCATAGCAAGGCGCTGCGCTCAGGCGGGCGAAGATTGCGTCCTCGAAAGCGGTACCGACCCTCGTCGCGAGGGCCTCGCGCGCGGACGATGAACTCACGGAGACAACGATGGAACGACGCAAGCTGAGCGGCGGGCGCCTGGTGGGCGCAGCCTATGATGCGATGGAGCGCCGACTCGAAATCGAGTTCGCGGGGGGCGATGTCAAGGCCTACAAGGACGTGCCCGCAGAGGTCTGGCGCCGGCTGGTCGCCGCACCCAATCCGGCGGTGTTCTACGCCGACCGCATCGAGGAAGAATATGTGACCGAACGCGGCCGCGTGGTGTGTGCGGCGGATGCCCGTGCGCGACTCGATTCGTTCTTTGGAAACCCCGACCGCAAAAGCTGAGCCGGGGGCATGCCGATCCCAATCTGGATTCTGTGCAAGGTGGTCGACAACTTCGGCGACGCCGGCGTCTGCTGGCGCCTCGCGCGTTCACTCGCCGCCACCGGAGACTTTGAGCCCACCCTGGTGATCGATCAGCCCGCCACGCTCGCCGCGATCGAACCGCGACTCGCACGGCAGAGGGGTCGGGTCGGGCAGCGTGCTCCAGAGGACACGCAAATCGATGGCGTTCGAATCATCGAACGCGCGAGCGTCGAGTGCTCGCCCGCCGACGGGTCGCCAGCTGTCATCGTGAGCGCATTCGGCTGCGAACCGCCGACGTGGCTACGCGCCCGGCTGGCAGGCGGCCCGCGTCGGCCGCTTTGGCTGCAACTCGAATACCTGAGCGCCGAGGACTGGATCGAAGACTGTCACGGTCTGGTATCGACCAAGCCCGCCGACGCCGCACGCGAGCACTTTCTCTATCCGGGCTTTACCGAGCGAAGTGCAGGGCTGATTCGCGAGCCCCGCCTCTTTGAGCATCGCGACGAATTCCGGGCCGCCGGTGGCCCGGCCGCCCTCCTCGCGCGCCTCCATGCCACCCCCGCCCCCGGGCAGCGTGTCGTGAGCCTCTTTTGCTATGCCTCGGCGCCGCTTGCCCCCTGGTTCAGCGAGCTCGTCGCTGGCGCCACCCCGACGCTGGTCTGCGTGGCCGGCGGCTCGGCAGAAGGGGCGCTGCAAACGGTGCTCGGGCGGCCATTACCGATCGGCCAGCGCGAGCGGGTCGGTCAGGTTGAATTTGTGCGCCTGCCAATGCTGGACCAGACGGGCTATGACCAGCTCCTCTGGAGCTGCGCGTTCAACGCGGTTCGGGGCGAAGATTCCTGGCTCCGCGCACACTGGGCGGGCGTTCCGTTTGTCTGGCAAGCCTACCCCCAGGCCGACGGCGCGCACCTCATCAAACTCGATGCCTTTCTGAAAAAAATGCGCCAGGGCACATCGGAGTCGGACCCCGAACAGCAGGCCATTCATGCGCTGATGCACGCCTGGAATGGCCACCCAGAGTACGCCATCGGTTCGGCATGGCGGGCGTTTGAGGCCCGCCTTAACGCATCCGACGGGCTCCCGGCACGCTATCGATCATGGGTCGCGTCGCTCGCGGGGCAGACCTCCCTCACCAACCGGCTGACTCAATATTGTCTTGATCAGCTAGAATAATGGGTTTTGTTCAGCGGGCATTCGATCAGGAATATTTATGAAAATCGCTCAGGAACTCCGTACCGGCAACGTCATCATGATCGGCAAGGAGCCCATGGTTGTTCAGAAAGCCGAGTACAACAAGTCGGGCCGCAACTCGGCCGTTGTGAAAATGAAGATGAAGAATCTTCTCAACGGCTCCGCCATGGAAACCGTTTTCAAAGCCGACGAAAAATTTGACGTGCTGGTGCTCGACCGCAAGGAAGTCACCTACTCCTACTTCGCCGACCCCATGTATGTGTTCATGGACGGCGAATTCAACCAGTTCGAGGTCGAGGCCGAGTCGTTGGGCGACGCGGTGCAATATCTTGACGATGGCCTCGCCTGCGAGGTGGTGTTCTACGACGGCCGCGCCATCTCGGTGGAAATGCCCAACTCGGTGGTGCGCGAAGTCGAATACACCGAGCCCGCGGTCAAGGGTGACACCTCGGGCAAGGTCATGAAGCCTGCCCGTATCAAGCCCACCGGCCTCGAGGTATCGGTGCCGGCGTTCGTTGAAATCGGCGACCGCATCGAAATCGACACCCGCACCGGCGAGTACAAAAGCCGCGTGAAGGGCTGAGCGAGCGCCCCGCTTCCCCAACCGCTGACCTAGGAGCCCACGCGATGGCCGCCACCACTCCCCTGATGAACACCTACGCGCAGCAACCTGTGGTGTTCACCCATGGCGACGGCGCGTGGCTGTTCGACAGCAACGGCAAACGCTATCTCGACTGCCTGTCGGGGATTGCGGTGAACACGCTCGGCCACAATCACCCGGTGTTGGTTGCGGCGCTGCGCGAGCAGATCGGCAAGGTCATCCATGTGTCGAACCTGTTCACGCATCCCCTGCGCGACCAGCTCGCCCGCCTCCTCCTGGAGCGCAGCGGCATGACCAATGTGTTCTTCTGCAATTCGGGCCTGGAGGCCAATGAGGCGGCCATCAAGATCGCCCGAAAATACGGGCACGACCGCGGGGTGAGCTTTCCTGAAATCGTGGTCTACGACAAGTCCTTCCACGGCCGCTCGCTCGCCACGCTGTCAGCCACCGGCAACGAAAAGGTGCAGAAGGGTTTTGGGCCGCTGGTCGAAGGCTTTGTTCGTGTCCAGCTGAACGACGCCGACGAGATCCGGCGGGTGGCAGCCAACCGCCCGAACGTGGTCGCGGTGTTTGTCGAGGCCATTCAGGGTGAGGGCGGCATTCAGCCCGCTCGCGCCGACTATCTGCGCGAACTGCGCCGCCTTTGCGACGAAAAGCATTGGCTGCTCATGATCGATGAGGTGCAGTGCGGCATGGGGCGCACCGGCAAGTGGTTCGCGCATCAGTGGGCGGGCGTTCTGCCCGATGTCATGCCGCTTGCCAAGGGTTTGGGTTCGGGCGTGCCCATCGGCGCGGTGGTGGCCCATGGCGCGGCCGCCGAGGTGTTCCAGCCTGGCAATCATGGCACGACCTTCGGCGGCAATCCGCTTGCCATGCGTGCGGGGATCGCCACGATCGAGGCCATGGAGGCCGAGCACCTGCTTGATAACGCCGCGCAGGTTGGCGGCTTCATCATCACCCGCATTCGCGAACATTTCGCCGGCAACCCGGGTGTGGTCGAGGTGCGTGGCCAGGGGCTCATGATCGGCATCGAACTCGATCGCAGCTGCGGCGATCTGGTCGGTCAGGCGCTTGCCGCAGGGCTGGTGCTCAACGTTACCGCCGATCGTGTGGTGCGGTTGCTGCCGCCACTGATCCTGTCGCGCGAGCAGGCGCAACTGCTTCTCGATCGGCTGATTCCGCTAATCGAGGCAAGGTTAGGCCGGGCCTGATCGGGTCCAGGCCAGCGTCCGCCCAACGAGCGTGCTGCCATGAACACCCGTCACTTTCTGCAGTTCCGCGACCTGAGCCGTGACGAGATCCAGTATCTGTTCGAGCGTTCGCGGCTGATCAAGGAGCGCTTCAAGCGCTACGAAACCTACCACCCGCTCGCCGACCGCACGCTGGTCATGATTTTCGAAAAGGCAAGCACGCGTACCCGGCTGTCGTTCGAAGCGGGCATGCAGCAGCTCGGTGGATCAGCCATTTATCTCAATACGCGCGACTCGCAACTCGGCCGCGGCGAACCGGTTGAAGATGCAGCCCAGGTCATATCCCGAATGTGCGACCTGGTCATGATCCGCACCTTCGAGCAGGAGATCATCGAGCGGTTCGCGCGACACTCCCGGGTGCCGGTCATGAATGGCCTCACCAACGAATACCACCCCTGTCAGATCCTCGCCGATATCTTTACTTACATCGAGCACCGCGGCTCGATCGAGGGGCGTACGGTGGCCTGGATCGGTGATTCCAACAATGTCTGCAACACCTGGCTGCAGGCAGCCGAGGTTCTGGGCTTCAACGTCCATGTGTCCACGCCACCGGGTTATGAGGTGGAGCCTGAGCGGGCGGGCCTCTTCGGCACCGATCATTTTGAGGAGTTTTCCAATCCGCTCGAGGCCTGTCGGGGCGCCGACCTGGTCACCACCGATGTCTGGACCAGCATGGGCTTTGAGCAGGAAAACGACATGCGCCGAAAGGCGTTTGCCGACTGGTGCGTAGATGCCGAGATGATGTCGGTCGCAAGCCCCGATGCGGTCTTCATGCATTGCCTGCCAGCCCACCGGGGCGAAGAGGTGACCGCAGAAGTGATCGATGGCCCGCAGTCGGTGGTGTGGGATGAAGCCGAAAACCGGCTCCACACCCAGAAAGCACTCATGGAGTTTCTACTGCTCGGCAAGCTCTGACACCGCTGCCCGTGAGCGGGTGGTGGCGTTGTGCAGCGGTTACTCGTTCCCGGCAATCCTCGACTCGAGCGGATAGCGCGGGTCGTTATAACCGGGCGTGGAGGGATGGCCGGGCTTGACCACCGCGTCAACTGCCGCCTCATCGTCGGCGCGCCACTGCAGATCAATGGCGTCGAAATACTGCAGCCACTGGGACAGGGTGCGTGGGCCGGCAATCACCGAACTCACTGCGCGGTGTGCGAGCACCCAGGCAACCGAATAGGCAAGCAGCGTGGTGCCACGGGCAGCCGCGCGGGTCTTCAACTGCTCGGCCACCGCGAGCGACTCCTCACGCCACTCTGTCTCGAGCACGCGCTTCTCGCCCCGCCCGACCCGCGAATCCGGCGCAGGGGTGGCACCAGGCGCATATTTTCCGGTGAGTACGCCCCGCGCGATCGGGCTGTAGGGCACGACGCCGATGCCGTAGTGGCGGCAGGCAGGCAACACCTCGACCTCGGGCTGGCGGTTGAGCAGGTTGTAGTAAGGCTGGCAGGCCGCTGGCCCGGGCATCCCCATCTGGGCGCTCAGACGAACCGCCTCCGCGATGCGCCAGCCGCGGAAATTCGAGAGCCCCCAGTAGCGGAGCTTGCCTGCCCGGATGAGGTCATCAAACGCGCGAAGCGGTTCCTCGAGCGAATCATCCTCGTAGTCGCGATGCATGTAACAGAGGTCGAGATAGTCGGTGCCAAGGCGCTCGAGGCTTGCCTCAACGCCCTGGATGATCCACTTCCGCGACAGCCGGTTTTCATTGGGCCGGCTGGACATGGGGTTCCCCACTTTGGAGGCGAGCACCCAGCGATCGCGGTCCGCGGCAAGGAGCGGACCCAGCATCTGCTCGCAGGCGCCCCGGCTGTACACGTCGGCGGTGTCGACGAAGTTCACGCCGCGTTCGCGCGCCGCATCAAGAATCGACGCCGCCTCGCGCGCGTCGGTCTGGTCGGCAAACATCATGGTGCCCAGACATAGCGCCGAGACGCGCAGATTCGATCCACCCAGCCTGCGATAGTTCATCGTGGAATCCTCAATCGTCGAGATGGGGGTAGCCTGCCAGCCGGCCACCGTCAATCACCAGGGTTTGGCCCGTCATGAAGGCCGACGCCGGGCTCGCCAGAAACACGGCTGCGCCCGCAATCTCGTCGGGCTCGCCGATCCGGCCAAGCGGCGAATGCTTGACAGTACGGGCCAGAATGGCCGGGTCTTCCCAGAGGGCACGGGCAAAATCGGTCCGGATGAGCCCCGGGGCGATACAGTTGGCGCGCACGCCCTGGCGCCCCCACTCGATCGCGATATTGCGGGCGATCTGCATCTCGGCCGCTTTCGAGACGTTGTAGACGCCGATCTTGTTGGAGCCCTGAAAGCCCCCGACCGACGAGATGATGATGACCGAACCGCCGCCGCGAGCGGCCATGCCGGGGAGCGCCATGTTGGTCAGCCAGAAAGTGCTCCGCACGTTAGTCGCCATGACCCGATCGAAGGCCTCGTCGGACATGCCGGCAGCCGGGCCAAAGTAGGGATTGACCGCAGCGTTACAGACCAGAACATCCATCCCGCCCCACTCGGCTTCGGTGGCACTGACCAGCGCCTGCAGGTCGTCCTTGCGCCCAATGTGACAGACCCGGGCGATGGCCTCGCCACCCCGGGCGCGAATCGCATCAACCACCTGCTGACAGGCCTCGAGCTTGCGGCTGGAGACCACCACGCGCGCGCCGTGATCGGCCAGGCGCTCGGCAATCGCGCGGCCGATGCCGCGGCTTGCGCCGGTGACCACGGCAACCTTGCCATCAAGACGAAAAAGCTCCATCGATCAACCCGTTGCGAAGTCAGAGATGTTCGGGCCGTGAGCCGTGGTAGCCGGCGCACGGTGCGGGCCTGAAGCTTAACCTCTCGCGCAGATTTTCTCCCGCGTGGATTTTCATCGTCCGCCGATTTGCTCTATCTTGCCGCTGGACCATTGCTCGCGGAGAACCGGGTTGGGATCGACAACTAAAAGGGTGCGAACACGTGTGGCGATTGCAGGCGGCGGGCCGGCCGGCATGGTGCTCGCCATCGAACTGGGCCGCCGCGGCGTGCCCTGCGTTCTGGTGGATGAGGACGAGCACCCACCGCGTTTTCCGAAGGCAAACGCAACCACCGCACGTTCGATGGAGCACTTTCGCAGGCTGGGCTTTTCCGAGCAGATCCGCGCCCAGGGCCTGCCGCCCGACTTCCCGCAGGACATCGCCTATTTCACCCGCTACGCCAGCCACGAACTGGCGCGGCTGCCCGGTCTTACTCGCGAGGAGGCTCGCACCCGGCGCGCAGCGCATGACGACCGCTGGCCCACGCCGGAGCCCCTGCACCGCGGGCAGCAGATGCTGATCGAGCCGGTGTTGCTGGATGAGCTCCGTCGCCACGCCTCGGTCACGCTGCAGCTTGGCATGCGCGTGACATCGGTGGAGCGGCTCGACGCGGGCGGCCTGCTGCACTGCGAGTCGGCCCGTTGCGGCGAAGCCCTGCAGATCGAGGCCGACTATGTGGTGGGTTGCGACGGGCCCCGGAGCCGGGTACGCGAGGCGCTGGGCATCCGCTACGCGGGCCTGCGCGAAGATGATCGCGACTTCATGGGCGGGCGAATGCTCACCGTCTATTTTCGGGCGCCCGATTTCTATGCCGCCACCGGCAAGCGCCGCTCCTGGCAATACTGGGCGGTCAATCGGGAGTGCCGCGGGCTCACCATCTCGATTGACGGCGCAGACCAGATCGCCTGCGCGCTGCAACTGCCTGCCGGCGTGACCCCCACCCGCGAGTTTGCCGAGCGCGGTCTGATCGCCACCATGGGCGCGCCGTTTGATTTCGACATCATCGGCATGTCCGAATGGACGGCTGGCTACATGCTGGTCGCCGAGCGGTTTGCTGACGATTCACCTGAACCCCGGCTGCTGCTCGCGGGTGACGCCGCCCATCTGTTCACGCCCACCGGTGGTCAGGGCTACAACACCGCGGTCGATGATGCGGTGAATCTCGGATGGAAGCTTGCGGCCGTCTGTCAGGGCTGGGGCGGCCCGTCGCTCCTGGCCAGCTATCAGGCCGAGCGTCAGCCGATCGCCCATCGAAACACGCGCTTTTCGTACGCCATGGCCGAGAGCATTGGCCGGCTGCCGCTGCCTGATCATCTCGAGCACGACAGTGACCAGGGCCGCGCTGCACGCGCGGTGCTGGGCGAGCGACTGGCCGATCATGCGCGGCGCGAATTCGACATTCCCGGCATTCACCTGGGCATGTTCTACGCCGATTCGCCCCTGATCGGACTCGACGCGTCGCACGCGCCTGTTGATGACTGGTATGCCTACCGGCCGCATGCCATCCCGGGTGCCCGCGCACCGCACCTCTGGGTGGACCACCAGCGCGCGATCTTCGACTGCTTCGGTCGCGATTTCACGTTGCTGTGTCTGGAGGGTGCCGACGTGACGGCAGCCGAGACCCTGGCAGCCAGGGCCAGGAAGGCTGGGATCCCACTTGATACGGTGCAGGTGGCAGGCGACACGGCGCGCGAGCTCTATGGCGCGAACCATGTGCTGATCCGACCTGATCACCATGTCGGCTGGCGCGGTGACCGCCTGCCACAGGATTTCGACCAGGTGCTTGGCCGCGCCCGCGGAGCACCCTGACCGGATGCAAGACCACCTCTGGAGAGCCAGAATCCTCGTTCGACGATCGGCCCGTTCCGGCCTATCATCGAGCCCGTCGCAGGTGCAAACGCCACAACCGGGTCCGCTGGGGCCACCGACCAGGTGATGGCGGCACAAACCCCCATGACCCACACCGCATCGCCCAGGAGGATTCGCTCATGCCCGTCGTCAAGGTCACCGACCTCGCCTACTGCCGTCTGCAATCGCCCAGCCTCGACGAATCGCAGGAATTCCTGACCCGATTCGGGCTGGCGGTCACCAGCCGTACCCCTGACCAGCTGTTCATGCGTGGCACCGACCCGCAGGCCCGCATTCACATCACGCATCTGGGAGCCGACGCGCGCTGCCTGGGTCTCGCGTTCCATGTTGAAAGCGAAGACGATCTGAAGGCCGCAAGCAAGGTGTCGGGAGCCTCCGGCATTGAAAACGTCGATGAGCCGGGTGGCGGCAAGCGGGTGCGCCTGAAAGACCCGATGGGCTATGACGTCGAACTCATCACCGGGATGACGCCGGTTGCGAAACTGCCCACCCGCCGCAACGTGCTGAACTGGGGTGATGAAAAGCTCCGCCGCGCGGGCGAACTGATGCGACTCGATCGCGGCCCCTCACAGGTCAAACGCATTGCGCATGCGGTCTACATGACCTCGAATGCCATGGAGAAGGTGCGCTGGTACCGCGAAACCCTGGGCCTCGTTTGCTCGGATGATGTCTATGCCGGTTCCCCCGACAACATCATCGCCTCCTTCAATCGCTGCGATCGCGGCGAAACGTTTGTCGACCATCACACGTTCCTCTGTATCGAAGGGCCCAAGACCGGGCTGAATCACATCTCGTTCGAAGTGCAGAATTTTGATGACGTGATGCTGGGACACGAACACCTGAAGGGCGCCGAGCGCTATCAGCATGTATGGGGAATCGGCCGCCATGTGCTCGGCAGCCAGATCTTCGACTACTGGCAGGATCCATGGGGACGGGTGCACGAGCACTGGTGCGACACCGACATGCTGAACAACCGGTCGAGTCCGAACCTGCTGTCGGCTGAGGAAGGTCTCAGCTCTCAGTGGGGCGCCCCGGCACCTGCCGAATTCATCGCGCACGCCACGCCCTGAACACGATCACCGTCTCATGAGCCTACTCTCGATACAGGGGGCAAGGCTTGCATTCGGGCATGTTGCGCTCCTCGACAACGCGGCGCTCGCCATCGAGCCGGGCGAGCGAGTCGCACTGATCGGTCGTAACGGCACGGGCAAGTCATCGCTTCTCAAGGCGCTGGCTGGCCTGATTCAGCTCGACGACGGCCGGATCGTGCGGCAGAGCGGTTGCACGCTCGCCTATGTGGCACAGGAACCGGTGTTCGACGAGTCGCACACCATCCATCAGGCGGTGGCCTCAGCTCTGCCCGACCATGCTGAGCTGATCGCGCGCCATCACCGGCTCGCCGATGCGCTTGCCGGCGCAGCCGATGCCAACACCGTATCGTCGGCCAAAGATGCCGAGGCCCTTACCGCCCAGCTTGCCGCGGTCCAGACCGAACTCGAAGCGGCCAACGCCTGGACGGTATCGCACCGGATCGACAGTGTGCTGTCGCGCCTCAAGCTTGAGCCCGATGCCCAAATCGGTAGCCTCTCGGGCGGTACCCGCAAGCGGGTGGCGCTCGCTCGGGCGCTGGTCTCCGAACCCGATCTGCTGCTGCTCGATGAGCCCACCAACCATCTCGACATCGAGTCGATCAGCTGGTTGGAAGAACTGCTTGCGGCCCGCCGCGAAGCCACGCTCCTCATCACCCACGATCGCCGGCTGATGGACCGCGTCGCCACCCGAATCGTTGAGCTCGATCGGGGGGTGATCCGTTCCTACCCCGGCAGTTTCGCCGCCTACCAGCGCCGCAAGGCCGATGAGCTCGCCCAGGAACAGGTGATCAACGCCAAGTTTGACAAGCTGCTCGCTCAGGAAGAGGTCTGGATCCGGCAGGGGGTGGAAGCTCGCCGCACGCGTAACGAAGGCCGGGTGCGCCGGCTCGATTCGCTTCGGCGCGCACGAGAGCAGCGCCGCGAGCAGGTGGGGCGGGTACGAATCGAGATTGATTCAGGCGAGCGATCGGGCAAGCTGGTGGCCGAACTTACCGGGGTGGGCAAGGCCTGGGGCGAGCGCTGGGTGGTTCGTGGGCTGGATGGCATCATCAGCCGCGGCGACCGGGTAGGGTTGATCGGCCCCAACGGTGCGGGCAAGACCACGCTCATCAAGCTGATCCTGGGTGAGGTCGCCCCCGATGAAGGCCATTTGCGCCGAGGCACCCAGCTCGAGGTGGCCTATTTCGACCAAATGCGCGAGCAACTCGACGAAGAGGCAAGCCTCATCAACACCATCAGCCCGGGTTCGGACTGGATCGAGATCGGCGGGCAGCGCACCCACGTGATGAGCTATCTCGGCCGCTTTCTGTTTGCCCCTGAACGCGCCCGCTCACCGGTGAAGAGCCTGTCGGGCGGCGAGCGGAACCGCTTGCTGCTCGCCCGCCTGTTTGCCCGGCCCACCAACCTGCTGGTGCTCGACGAACCCACCAATGATCTGGACATCGAGACGCTGGAGCTCCTGGAGGAGCTGTTGGCCGACTACGCCGGCACCGTGCTGCTCGTGAGCCATGACCGGGCGTTTCTCGATGCAGTGGTCACGCAGTCGATCGCCTTCGAAGGCGACGGCCGATGGCTCGAATACGCAGGCGGCCACGCCGACGTGATGGCGGCGCGCGCGCGTCAGGCCGCAGCAGAGGAAGCCTCGGCCCAGACCACGCGCTCGACCGCCACCGCCAAGGTGGCTCCATCCGGAAGCCCGCGCGCAGGCGAGGATCCGCCGAGCACATCGATTCAGCCCGACCCGCGCACGACGCTGCGCGGCAGCCGCAACCGTCTGTCCTACAAGGAGCAGCGCGAACTCGAGGCGCTACCCGGAAGGATTGACGCTCTGGAGACCGAGCAGGCCGCGCTCGCCACACGACTCGCCGATCCGCAGACCTACCGCGAGGCTGGCACCGACGCCCGCGCAATCGCCGCGCGGCATGGAGCGATCGAGGTCGAACTTGCCGAGTGTCTGGAACGCTGGGAGACGCTGGAGGCGCGGTCAGCGGGTTGATCGCATCAATCACTCCGGTTCAGTAGTCAGCCATGATATCGACCCCTCCCTATCCCATCGTCAGAATCGACCTGTCGGTCGCACCTCACGCGCAGGCCCTGGTGGCGCTCCTCGATGAATACGCCCGCTCGCCCGAGGGGGGTGGGCGTGCGCTCAGCGTGCAGGTGCGGGAGTCATTGTGCGCCGTGCTGGCTGCCCGCCCGCACTACGCGGGATGGCTCGCGTTTGCGGGTCAGCAGGCGGTCGGCCTCATCAACTGCTTCGAGGGTGTCTCCACCTTCCGCGCCCAGCCTCTTTTGAATGTGCACGACATTGTGGTGTCGGCGCCCTTCCGGCGACAGGGAATCGGTCACGCCCTGCTCGCGCAGGCGGAATTGCACGCGCGGGCCACCGGATGCTGCAAACTCACGCTTGAAGTGCTGGAGGGTAACCGGTCGGCGATTGCGGCATACACCGATGCGGGGTTCGAGCCCTACCAGTTGGACCCCGCCATGGGGCAGGCCCGGTTCTTCGAGAAGATGCTTCGTTGAAGCGCCACGGCCACTGCCCCGCTCATCAGGAGACCTCCGATGCCATCCTTCGATATCGTCTGCGAAGCCAATCTGGTCGAGGTGCGCAATGCGCTCGATCAGAGCAACAAGGAAATCGCCAATCGCTTTGACTTCAAGGGCTCGGACGCCCGGATCGAGCAGAAGGAGCGCGAACTTACCGCGTTTGCAGACGATGACTTCAAGCTCGGCCAGGTGCGCGACGTGATGCTTGGCAAGTTCGCCAAGCGAGGTGTCGATGTGCGATTTCTGGATATCGGCGACGTTCAGAAGATTGGCGGTGACAAGGTCAAGCAGCTCATCACCGTGCGGCACGGTGTCCCCGGCGATCACGCAAAGAAAATTGTGCGCCTGGTCAAGGACAGCAAGCTCAAGGTGCAGGCCAGCATTCAGGGCGATACGGTGCGGGTCACGGGCGCCAAGCGCGATGATCTCTCGGCAACGATCACGATGCTCAAAAAAGAGATCACCGACCTGCCGCTTGCCTATCAGAACTTCAGGGACTAGCCGGCACGCCAGGCAATGAAAGGCCGCGACGATAGCCGGCCGCGTCCTGCGTGGTCGGGCATCAGGAGGCCACAGACGCTGGTCAGTTGACTTACCGGGTCTGTCTTTCGTGCGATGCGTTGCGGCTGGATGGTTGACCGGGTGTGGCGAGCAGGTCCACATGCCCGATCACCAGCTGCGCCTGCCCGAGTGCAATCTGCGACGCACGCGTCTGGCGCCAGCGCGCAATGCGGTCGCCCGCGCGATGATCGATCTCGAGCGCAACCGCCACCGCTTCATCAGCCATCCGGTCGAGCATGGCCGAATCAGCGGGTCCTCCGATCTGCCAGTCGCTCGGGGCGAGCGCGACGGGACACTCAAGCGCC
The DNA here is from genome assembly GCA_945872335.1 of Bordetella parapertussis. Classification (GTDB taxonomy): domain Bacteria; phylum Pseudomonadota; class Gammaproteobacteria; order Burkholderiales; family Burkholderiaceae_E; genus SYIM01. The sequence continues at coordinate 19,877 of CAMBZS010000015.1, forward strand.
CGCAGGCAGTCCGCAAGCGCCGCGCCGGCGCCGGGCCCGACCGATTCGCCGAATCCCTTGTCGCCGCCCTGGTGCGCGCGAAACGCGCCGTCGATCAACGCGTCGTCGACCGCCTCGGGATGCCACGAACGACGTCCGTCCACAGTGAGGGTGGCGAGAAGGGGCCGATCGGCATCGACCAGCCAGCGCGCAAAGCGGGCCAGCCAGGCGTCTGAGACCAGATCGAGGAAAGCGGTGGTGACAATGCCGTCAAATCGTGTTGCGTCGAGCGTTTCAAGCGAGGCCGCCAGATCGATTTGCTGCGTCTCGAGCAGCCAGCGGGCGAGGCCGGCCTGCACCTCGCAGCGGCCTGCCGATTCCACCGCCTCCCAGCCCTGGGCGCGGGCCCAGCGCGCGATGCGGGCGGGTGCCTGATCGAGGAGCTGCTGGTCAAAATCGAGCAGTACCCACTGCTGATCGCCGCCCAACCGGGGTGCGAGCGCGCGAAAATTCGCAGCCGTTCCCCCGCCAAGGTCTGCGAGACGAAGCGGCGCGGTGCGGGCCGCGCGACGCCGCATCAAGGCCTCGGCAAAAGCATCTTCCAGGGGCCGCGAGCGGGCGGCAAGATCGAAGGGTTCGCGCTGGGCGAGCCAGTCGGCGTCGAAACCGCTCATCGGGCATGCTCCGCGTTCAGGCGCGCACCCGATGCCACGTTATACGGGGCCTCGGGACGTGCCCCGGGCGCCGGGTACGGTCCGATAGGAACCCGCTCACCCAGCCGATCCAGTGCGTTCGCCCAGCGCCGGACCGCGGCTGGCCACGGCACCAGCGTGGCCCGCGCGCGACGTGCACCGTCGCGCAAGGTCTGTCGCTGCCCGCCCGAACCGATCAGTGCCTCAAGCACGCCCGCGAGGGCCGCCACATCACGCGGCGGCACCAGCCGGCAAGCCGAGGCCGGAATGGTGTCGGGCGTGGCACCCGCACTCGTGGCAACGATCGGTACGCCCTGCGCGAGCGCCTCCGTGTACACCATGCCATAGCCCTCATGATCGGAGGCAAGCACAAACAGATCGGCTTCCCGCCAGGCCCTCGCAAGCCACGCATCGGGCTGCTCGCCATGGAGCGTGATGCGGTCGGCCAGACCCAGCTCGTCAATTGATCGGCGAAGCGACGCGACCGTGGCGGGATCGCGATCGAGGCTGCCCACGCAATCGAGCCGCCAACCTGTTGCGCGCACACGCGCAAGCGCCTTCACCAGCATCTGATGGTTTTTACGCGGCGTGATCGTGGCCACACACAGCAGACGCACCAGCCCGTCGAACCGCTCCGTGCCCGCACCAACGTCGGCGGACGGCACATCCACCCCAGGCTCGGCCACCGCAATTCGGCTGGGCAAGATGCCCGCCGCAAGGACCTCACGGGCCGTCGCAGGACTCGCACAGATGAGGCCGTCGAGTCGCGACCACAGCGCTGATTCGATCGCCCCCAACCTCGCTGCGGCGCCGACCGACAGACCGGTTTCGAGCGCGAGCGGATGATGAATGAAGCCCAACACCGGCAGCCGGCCCGTCGCGCGCATCAGCGCGCGGTCAAAAGCGGGGAGCGCGAGCCCGTCGATCACCACGACCGAGCCCTGGGGCGCAGCCGCCACCGCGGCCTCGGCGGCGCCGCGCGCCGCCTCATCGGCCTGCGGAAAACATCCCGCCAGCTCGGCCACCAAGACCTCGCGCCCGATGGCACGCAGACCGTCAACGACCCGCTGCGCATACAGATACCCGCCGGTGCGCTGCGCGAGCGCCCCCGGCACTGCGAAGACAATCCTTCGGATCAACGCAGCGAACCCTCGAAGCTTGCCCACGCGACCGGCGATTCGCGCAGCACCACCCGCATTGACTCAATCGCGCCTGCGGTGCCCAGACCCACGGCGCCCGCCACCACGCGCGCCTTCATCCGGCGAAAGATTTCGCCGGCCATGAACTCGGTGGTGGTGTTGCGACCCGCCAGGTCGGGGAGTTCGTCGAGGTTGTGGTAGTTGAAGCCCGCCAGTACCTCTTTCAGCACATTGAGCGCGAGACCGATATCGCAGACCAGCCCATGCTGATCCAGCTCGGCGCGTCGAAACTCGACTTCAACGCCGTAGGTTGCGCCATGCAGTTTCTGCGCAGGTCCGAAGACCTCGCCACGAAAACTGTGGGCAATCATGATGTGATCTGAAACGGCAAGCGCGAACATAGATGGACTCCAGGGGCAGAGGGCAAACAGAGGGGAAGGACGCGTCACGCGCCTTGGTCGTAGATCACCCGATGGCAGAGTTCGCCGTCGGGCAAGCGGGTCAGACGCGCAAGCGTCCCGGGCAAATCAGAAAAAAGGCTGCGCCCGCCCAGGCAGGCCTCGAACACCGGATCGGCGAGCAGCTCGAGAGCAAGGGTCAGGCGTCGTCGATAGGTCCAGCGCGCGCGCTGCGCCGTGGCCACCGCGCCCACCTGCGAGGAACGGAGCGTGAGGCGCCGCGAGTGAAACGCTTCGCCAAGCGGCACGCTCACCTCGCGCTCGCCATACCAGCTGAGTTCAAGCACGGTCGCCTCAAAGCCAGCGATCCGAAGCGCCGTGGCGAGTCCGTTTGCGTGACCGCTCGCATGGACCACCAGATCGGCCTCTGGCGTTGCCTGCGACGGTAGCGCGAAGCGACAGCCGAGCGCACTCGCCAGCGCCGCACGGCGCGGGTCGATATCGATCAGCTCAACACTGACACCCGGCATGCGCGCAAGAAGCGCTGCGCAAAGGGCCCCGACCACACCCGCGCCCACGACGGCCACCCGATCGCCAATACGGGGCGCCGCGTCCCACAGGCCATTGATCGCAGTCTCGAGATTGGCGGCAAGCACCGCCCGCTCGGACGGTACCCCTTCCGGAACAGGCACCAGTGCATCGACACTCACCACGTAGCGATCCTGGTGCGGATAGAGGCAGAAAACCCGACGGCCCATCCAGTCGGCGGGCCCCGCTTCCACCCGACCCACCGAGCAGTAGCCGTACTTGACCGGGCCGGGGAACTCGCCTTCCTGGTGTGGACAGCGCATGAGCGCACGCTGACTGGCCGGCACAGCCCCCGCGAACACCAGTGTTTCGGTGCCGCGGCTCACGCCACTTACCAGCGTGCGAACGCGCGCTTCGCCTGGCTGCACCTCGGGGAGCGCCTCAAGGCGAAGTTCGCCTGAGAACGGTTCACGGACCCAGAACGCCCGAGCGGTATTGGAGTCGGACACGGTGAAAGATCAGATCGCGGCCGGTGAGTGCTCAACCACGAAAGACACACTCGACCAGCATGTCGCTGCCCAGCTGGAACTGGCGGGTGACGGGCCTCAGGCTGTCGCGCAGATCCTCGATCACCGGCAGCTGCAGGGCGGGCCGCCCCGATCCCAGAATGACGGGTGCAATCGTGAGCTGCAAGCGCTCGAGCGCACCAGCGCGCAGAAACCGCGACACGGTGGTTCCACCGCCCTCGATAAAGAGCCAATGCAGCCCGCGCGACGCCAGCACCCGACGGATGGCGATGGGGTCGAGATCACCACCCGCGCCACGTTCAAGCGCAACCACCTCGGCATGTCCGAGCGACCGCCGCCCGGCCGCGCGATCCGCAGCCACGATCAGAAGCGTCGGCGCCACCGGATCGGTGAAGACCCGCTGCGAGCCATCGATCCGGAATTCCGGGTCGATCACCACCCGAACCGGATGACGGCCTGTGCAGCGACGAACGGTGAGCTGCGGATTGTCGTAAAGAACGGTATTCACCCCCACCAGCACCGCGTCGGCGAGCGCACGCATCCGATGGGTATGCAGCAGATCTTCGTCACCACTCAGCCATCGCGAGACGCCACCCACCGTTGCAATGCGCCCGTCCAGGCTCTGTGCCAGATGGGCAATGGCAAAGCCCTCATGAAGGGCCACCGAACAGAGCGGGCGGTACAGGGCATCGAGCAACGCGTCATCGGCATGCGCCACCGTCCCGTGCGCGCTCGCAGCAGTCGGCGCCGACACGCCCGCGAGGGATGGGTCAGCGTACCGCACGGCGAGCAAGGCCCGCCAGGCGGGGCTGTCAACAGCCGGCGGCTCCGGCGGCAAACCCTCACCCAGCGCAAGCTGCTCTGTGACCGCATTCATCGAGGACTCCGCTGCCGGCTGTCGACAGGTGCCGGACTGAAATCGGCGAACACATGATCCGGCGCACTGAGGTTGTGCCGGGAGGGGGAATCGCGACCGAAGCGGGCGCGGCTCGATTCGAATCGACCGAATCCGATGATAGGCGCCGACCGCATGCCGGAACCATCCCGCCAGGCCGCCACCGAAGCATCGGCGTTGTCGGTTGTCACGAACATGGAGCGTAACGCCGCAAACGGGGCCTGACCGGTTGAGGTCGCGCCCAGATCCATCACCACTCGGGTGCGTTGCGATGTGGCCTCGGCGACCGCAAGCGTGCCGGTGCCGCCGCGTGCGAACTGCAGCGTAAAGCGCAGCGTCGCAGGATCGAACTCGAGCGCGCGGATCGCCACCAGCGGCCGGCCATCCTCCTCGACCGGGCCAAACAGGAATGAACTGCCATAGGCGCTGTCCGGCAGTTGCGCAGGCGGCAGCGGCTTGGCGCGCCAATAACCATCGGCCGGGTAGAGCACCAGAATTTCGATGTCGCGCTTCGGCCCACGACGCAGCAACTGCAGCAGATGGAGCCCGCGCTCGATACGCTCCCCAACCTTCACCTCAACGATGTCCGGCCGCCAGAAGTTGAAGAACGTGTGTCCCACCAGCCGGATCGAATCGTTTTCGTACACGATCAGTTCACGCGGCGTGAAGGCGTGCTTGGGATCGCCGCTCATGTCGCAGTGCGTGAAGTCTGGCGCGGTGCTGTCCGAGGTCACCGCCGTGATGTAGGGCGGATGCTCAACCGACAAGGAAAAGCTGCGAACGCCCGACGCCTCTAGCTTCACATAGACGTTGTCTTCCTCAGCACAGCGCGTGGGCTTGCTCGCGTCGACAAATTGGACCCGCATCCCGTCTTGGGTCTCGGCCCGGGCCGGGTCGACTGCACCCAACCCGACTGCCAGGCCCAGCGCGCAGACCGCTACCCGTGACGCCAGGCGATAAGGCGACATTACCGGGCGCCTGCAGCAACCGGACTGGAGCCAAGCAGCGTGGAGGCGCAGTCGGGGCCTGCGCTACGCACCTCTTCGGGCAGGCGGCAGAGGCCTGCGTCGCGCGCGAGCGCACCGACGCGTGGCGCGCCGCTCACCATGGTGATCAGGATCGCCGCACCCAGGCCGGTGTAGAACGGCAAGGCAATCCACATCGCACCGGGTGCGAGCAGAAACAGCGACACCCCGAACGCAATGCCCGCCACCGTGTGCACCCACAGCCGACGAAATGCAAACCCGATCGGTACGCCTTCCGAATCGCGCTGCTGGGCGGTCCAGCCCACCTGTCGGCCCAGCGGAAGGCCCAGGACGAACAGGGTCACCGACAGCGCACAGATCGGCACAATCAGCATGGTGAATATTGTTTCGGCGAGCGCGCTCAGAAGAACAGCCGGCGCGCCACCAAATGCCTCACGCAGCCGTCTGCGCAACAGCACATCGGCCAGCGTGGCGAGCTTGGGCGCGAAGTTCATGGTGAGCGACAACACCAGCAGCAAAAGCCCCAGGTCGGCATCCATCGGCCCCTGGCGAATGAGGCCGAACACCGTGAAGCCGATCCAGCCCGGACCGCTCAGGTACATGGCGATCGCGATCCACAGCTGCCAACGGCTGACCGGACGCAGCCCCGGCATGCCGAGGAAGCGGAAGTACTGCATGTTTCCCTGGCACCAGCGCAGATCGCGGCGAATGAATTCGATCAGGTGCGGCGGATTTTCTTCCCAGCTGCCGCCCTCGTCGGGCAGCACCCTCACCTCGTAGCCCGCGCGACGCATGAGCACCGCTTCCAGCTGGTCATGACTCAGCACATGACCACCCAGCGGCGGGCGGCCTGGCAGCACCGCCAGCCGGCAATGTTCGGCAAAGGGTTGAATGCGGATGATCGCATTGTGCCCCCAGTAAGGGCCGCAATCACCCTGCCACCACGCCGCGCCAAGCGTCCAGGAACGCATGCCCAGACGCATGCCGAACTGAAACACACGTGCGAACGCACTGTCGGAGGGCAGCGCGGTGACGAGCGTCTGCAAAATCCCGATCTTCGGGTTGGTCTGCATGATGCGAACCAGCCTCAACATAGCCGCAGGGGTCATGACGCTGTCGGCATCGAGCACGATCATGTATTCATGGCGATTGCCCCAGCGATCGAGAAAGTCGCGCAGGTTGCCCGCCTTGAAACCCTCTCCACCGACCCGCTGGCGCCAGGTCACCGCGACCCGTCCTTCAAAGCGCGCCGACAGCGAATCGGCGAGCGCTTTTTCAGCAGCCAGGATGTCGGGCTGATTGCTGTCGCTCAGCATGTAAACATGAAACCAGCGGCCCTCTCCAGTGGCGGCCAGCCGCTCGATCATCCAGCCGAGGTTGCGCGCCAACCGCTCGGGGTCTTCGTTCCGGATACAGACCGCGATCGCGGTGGAACTGTCGATCGCTTCATCGCCCCGAATGCTGCGCAGGTGCGGCGCCACCAAGCCTTCCGGGTCTCGCGCGAACGTCATCAGCAGAAAGCCGATCAGCGCATTCCAGAACCCAATTGTGGTCCAGGGCAGCGTGAACACGAACGCGGCCAGCATGGCGATGCCCCAGCCATCGATGCCCGCGGGCAGGAAAAGCGCTGCCGCCATCAGGGCGAGCAGTCCGGCGGCGGTCAGGAACACCAGCGAGGCGAACAGCACCCTGCGCCCGGTCAGCCGGGGCGACTGGCCAGAGGAAGGAAACACGCCTGAGGCAGTGGAATGGGAAGCCATTTGGAGGAATCTCAGAACATGCGGCGCGAGAGGGCATCGCGCGCCATGAAACGGTGATAGAGGCCACCTGCGACATGCGCGGCGAGCAGCGTGCCCATGGACACCGCTCCGCACCAGTGCGTGAACGACAGCGCCTTGGCGATCGCCTCGTCCTTTCCGATCGGAGAAGGCAGGGGCAGCACCTCGAATACCTTGAGAGGAAAGCCCCAGGCGTTAGTCGCAAGAAAGCCGGTAATCGGCATCAGGACCAGAAGCGCGTAGAGGCTTGCGTGCGAAAAACCGGCCAGCAGCCGCACCCAAGCTGGGGTATCCACCGGCCAGGCAGGCGGTGGATACAGCCACCGGTAAACCAGCCGAAGCAGCACCAGCACGAACACCACGATGCCAAAGCTTTCATGGATGTTGTAGAGGCGCATCTTGAACGCCTGGTCGGCGGGTTCGAAGTACCGAATCCAGACGCCAGCCGGGATCACCACCGCCATGACGATCAGCGCGGTGACCCAGTGCAGGAGCTTCGCTGGCGAGCGGTAGCGATCCGAAGAGGAATGCATCACGATGAAACCTCCGCACGCAACCGTGCAGCGCTCAGTTCGACTCGATACGCGCCCAGGCCGAGTGGTTGTGGATCGACTCGAAGTTCTCCACTTCTACCGCATAGCGACCAATCCGCGCGTCCTTTGACAACCGCGCCGCCACATCACGGATCAGGTCCTCGACAAACTTCGGGTTGTCGTAGGCGCGCTCGGTCACATATTTCTCGTCTGCACGCTTCAACACGCCCCACAGCTCGCACGACGCCTCGTCCTCGGCCAGCCGGATCAGTTCCTGCGGCTCGATCACCGGGCTCGCCTCCACCCACATCGTCACGTGCGAACGCTGGTTGTGCGCGCCATAGTCTGAAATCGTCTTGGAACACGGACACAGGCTCGTTACCGGCACCACCAGCTGCACCTCGGTCACCGCCGTCTGCGCCTCCCCCTCCACCACCACCTTCAGCTGGTAGTCCATCAGACTCTGCACCCCTGAAACCGGCGCTGCCTTCCTCACAAACAGCGTGAGGGACACCTCCAGCCGACCCCGACGCGCCTGCAGCCTCTCCAGCATCTGCCCGTGCATCACCGCCAACCCCGCCACATCCAGCCCCTCGCCCGATGCGGAGTGCTCTTCCAGCATCGCAATGAACCGCGACATGTGCGTGCCCTTCTGGTCAGCCGGCAGCGACACGCTCATCGTAAAATCGCCCACCGCAGCCTGACGCTCCGAACCGCTGCCCCAGTGCAGCGGATACCGCACCCCCTTCACGCCTACCAGCCCGATCGCAATGTTGCGCGGGTCGTGGCTGCCCTGGACATCGGCCATCTCTGAGCCAACCGTGAAATGAGGATCACGCGTATTCATGAAAACTCCGGAGGCCGACTGTCGCAGCCATGAGGGGGTGGAGGAGATTACGGTCGAACGACCGCTGTTTCTGATCTGAGCGCGCGATACTAGACGCGCGTGGGCCGCAATGCGGCAATGCACCGTAAACCTGTAAGAAATAGGGACAAAAGACCGAGTGGGACGCTCGGGTTAGAGGCTTTGTCGGGCCGGGCAACGACAGACGTCGCCGCGCCCGAACCGGCTACGCCGAGCGGCTGGCCACCAGCCGCGGCTCTGCTCCAGGAAGCAGCGCCACGAAACGCTGACGGATGGTACGTTCGATTCCTGCAGCATCCAGCCCCTCGAGCTGGAGAAGTTTACCCTGCTCACCATGATCGATGAACCGGTCGGGCAGGCCCAGCTGGAGCAGTTCGATCGAGATGCCCTCAGCGGCAAGGGCTTCGGCCACGGCGCTGCCCGCGCCCGCCATCACCATATGTTCCTCGACGGTGACGAAGGCGTCGTGCGTACGCGACAGTTCACGCAGCATGGCCACATCGAGGGGTTTCACAAAGCGCATGTTGACCACCGTGGCATCGAGCGCATCGCCCGCTGCAAGACAGGGGGCAAGCAGCGTGCCAAAAGCCAGGATGGCAATACGCCGCCCCTCCCGCCGCCGCTCGGCCACACCGATGGGCAGCACGGAAAGATCACGGGCGGGCACCGCCCCGACGCCGGCGCCGCGCGGATAACGCACCGCCGCCGGTCCATCATGCAGGAACGCGGTGGTGAGCATCTGCCGGCATTCGGCTTCGTCAGAGGGCGCCATCACCACCATGTTCGGTACGCAGCGCAGATACGCGTAGTCGAAGAAACCGCCATGCGTAGCGCCATCGGCGCCAACCAGCCCCGCACGGTCGATCGCAAACATCACAGGCAGGTTTTGTAGCGCCACGTCATGGATCAGCTGATCGTAGCCTCGCTGCAGGAAGGTGCTGTAGATGGCGACCACCGGCTTCAACCCCTCGCAGGCAAGCCCGCCCGCAAAAGTGACCGCATGCTGCTCGGCGATGCCCACATCGAAATAGCGATCTGGAAAGCGTTTCTCGAACTCGACGAGGCCGGAGCCTTCCCGCATGGCAGGCGTAACTGCCACCAGCCGACGGTCGGCCGCACCCATGTCACAGATCCAGTCGGAAAACACATTGGTGAAGGTGGGCTTGCCCGGCGCGGCGGGCTTTTTCAGGCCCTCGGCAGGGTCGAATTTTCCCGGCCCGTGGTAGGCGATCGGATCGACCTCGGCGCGGCGATAGCCCTTGCCCTTGCGGGTGACGATATGAAGGAACTGCGGCCCGCGCCGCTCGCGCAGGTTCTGCAGGGTGGGGATCAGGCTGTCCAGATCATGGCCATCGATCGGGCCCACGTAGTTGAATCCAAACTCTTCGAACATGGTGCCGGGGAGCACCATGCCCTTGGCATGCTCTTCGAA
>CAMBZS010000016.1 GCA_945872335.1 Bordetella parapertussis
CTGACTGGTACCGACGCTGCCTCATCTGTGTGGCGTGTCCGCGCTATGAGCCGTTTGGTCTTACGCCCTTCGAAGCCGCCGCCACGGGATGCGCGCTGATCTGCTCGCGAACCGGGGCGTTTGAGGCGCTGGTGCAGCCCGGTCTCAACGGTCTGCTGGTAGATCCAGGGGATGCAAACGGGCTTGCCCATGCGGCTTCGATCCTGCTTGCCGATCCATCCGCCACGGCCACGTTGGGCCGTCTTGCCCTCGACCGTGTGAAAACGAATTTCACACTCGAGCGCGAAGCCGACGGCATTGGTGAAGTCTACCGACAGCTTTTCGCAGAGGCCTGAGCGCATCCATGACGCGCACATCCGAGTCCGTCGCTTCGTCGTCGTCGACGCTGGCAACCACCGCATCGAACGCCGACCTCTCGCAGCTCGATCGCGTCACGGTCATCGTCGTCACCTTTGAAAGCGCGCACTGCCTGCCAACGCTCAGCCGGCTGCTCAAGGCCTGCCCCCACGTCATCCTGGTCGACAACGGCAGCCGTGATGGCAGTGCCTCAATTGCACAGAGCATGCTGCCACACGCGCAAGTCATCGCCCTGGAGCGAAATCTGGGATTTGGCTCGGCCAACAATCGCGCACTCGATCGGGTGGCCACGCCGTATGCCTTCCTTCTCAATCCCGATTGCGAGATCGAAGTCGAGGACCTGGCCATCCTGGTGCAAGAGGCCATGCGCTTTCCCGACGCGGCCATCATCGCGCCCCAGTTGACCAATGCACGGGGCGAGCCCGACCTCAGTTACCGCTGGCCAAGCACGCACTGGGTGTCCCGGGGTCCGGGTGCGTCCGCACCCCTCTGCGTGGGCTTTGTGTGCGGCGCCGCCATGCTGTTCGTGATGGACAACATGCGCGGGGCCGACCGATTCGACGAACGATTTTTTCTGTACTACGAAGATGATGATCTGTGCCTGCGGATTTTCGAGAGGCGGCTCGCCATCATCCTCGTTCCGCGCGTGACCGCGGTGCATCGATCGCGTGGCTCGGTGGGCGGCCGGCAGCGGCTGCGCGCCGAATACCTGCGCGGCTATCATCATGCGCAGTCAAAACTCATCTTTGCCGAGAAGCACATCGGCCCGGCATCGGCGAAGCGCCTGCGTACCCGCACACTGGCGCTCGCCCTGGCGGGCTGGCCGCTCAGACTCATCGCTTTCTCGCCCCGAATGCTCGCCCGACTAAGCGGACGGATCGCAGGCCTGACCCGCTGGAGACCCCATGACTGATTCCAGAAGCAGCCGGCCAACACTTTGCATCGGGATTCTGGCCATGAACGAGGCGCGCCGTATTGGCGCCTGTGTGGCGAGTGCGTCGTTCGCAGATCAGGTGCTCGTGATTGATTCCGGGAGCACTGATGCCACTCGCGATATCGCGGCTGCCGCCGGGGCCGAAGTCCACATCTACTCGCAATGGGAAGGCTTTGCCACCCAGCGCAACCGACTGCTCGCGCACGTGCGCACCCGCTATATCTTTTTTCTGGATGCCGACGAAGTGATGCCGCCAGCGCTTCGCGACGAAATACTTGAACTGATCAAAAGCGACCAACCAATCCGCGGCGCCATTCTCTGGAACCAGGTGGCCTACGGCCGACCACTTAGCGCCATGAAATCAACCGGGGGCATCGAGCGGCTTTTTCGTACCGACACGCTGATCCGCTTTGAAGGCGTGGTGCACGAGGGCGCAGTGCTGAGCGACCCCTCGCCACCGCTCGTCACCCTGCGTCACCGCCTTCTGCATTACTCGCGAGAGACGGTCTACGACAGCCTGCTCAAGCTTGCGCAGTATGTTCAGCTCGGCGCAGCCAAGCGCGCTGCGGCGGGCAAGACCGGCGGGCTGCTGCGGGGGTTGGGCTCAGCGCTCGCCATCTTCATCCGGCTCTATTTTTTCCGACGCGGTTTTCTCTGCGGCGCTGAAGGATTTCTGTTTTGTTTCTTCATTGCGCTCGAGTGCTTTTTTCGCTACGCCGCGCTCAAGTATGATGGGGCGATTCTAAGTGGCACGGTCAAGCGCTGAGCATGCGCGTGCTGGCGCCTGCCAATCCCGCCCCGTGCAACCCCCTCTCTCATGAAACTGTCGCGAGTCCTTCAATTCATCCACCAGGGTAGCTTGCGGGTCCACTTCAGCCAGCACGGCGAAGATGTGATGCTGCACAAGCTGTTCGGGCGCAAGCGCTCCACCGGGTTCTACATCGATATCGGCGCGCACCACCCTTTCCGGCAGTCCAACACGGCTTACCTGTGGCTGATGGGCTGGAATGGCGTCAACGTCGATGCCAGCCAGGCGGCAATCAATCTGTTCAGGCGGGTGCGGCCGCGCGACGTCAATCTGTGGACCGCCGTGGTTGACGAAGCAACCGCCGAGAGCCAGACCCACATCACGCTCCACTCCAACATGGCGCTCGACCTCGGTGCCACGTGCGACCCGGAACTCGCCAGGCAGCGCGGCACCACGCGAACCGAGCAGGTGCCCTGCACATCAATCACCGCGATCATCAACCGCTATGGTGCGGCAGACGGCGCAGATCTCGACCTGCTCAACATCGACATCGAAGGCTTTGATGAGCGCGCCATTGCGTCCATCGATCAATGGCAGGTTCGGCCACGCGTCCTCTGCATCGAGATGGCGCAAAAGGATATTCGCGCGCTGCTCGACTCGCACACCTGTCACACCCTCGAGCGTGCCGGATACCTGCTCACCGACCGGATGGGTCAGTCGGCGATCTTCCAGCGACAAGACGGCTGACTTGTCCGCGATGCCGCCTCCACTCCGGTCTGCGCAAGCCGCAGCAGGCGCGGCACTTGCCCTCCTCGCGCTGTCGACCCTCAACTCGAAAATCGCGGGTACGCTCTGGGGCCTCACGTTCATCGTCACCGCCATCCTGGCGGTCCGAGCGCGCTCGTGGCCAGCCTCTGATGCGCTCGATCGAATCGCCCGCCTGTGGGTCATTGCAACCACGCTAGGCCTCACCTGCTGGATCGTGAGTGCGGCCGTCTGGGATGAACTCTATCCCCAGCATTCAGCCGAAATCAACGCGGGCCTCCGATTGGTGACCGGCGCGCTGGCCGCCTACTGGCTTACCCGCGTGGTGCGCTTCGCGCCCAGCGCAAGGGCGAGCCACGCAATCACCCTCGCACTTTCGATCGCCTGTGTGGTTGCGCTCCTCGTGGCGCAACTTATCCAGGAACGGGACTACCTGCCCATTCATGCCATCGCCTGGGCCGCAGGCATCGGACTCATCATCGTGCTCCTGGTGGCACGTGCTGCTGACAGCAACCAATCCGCGCGCAGCCGTGCAGTGGCGGCGCTGGGCGTTTTAGCCGGCGCACTGGCCATCCTGGGTAGCCAGTCGCGCGGAGTCTACCCCGTGATCGTCTGGTGCATCGCCGTGCTGCTCGCGAGCTGGTACCGCCGTAGCGCAAACCGTGCGCGTGTGCTGATTGCAAGCGCGTTGAGCGGACTTGCCATCGCAATCGGCCTTGCAGGCGCTATCGCCCATCCCTCCGATCCGCTTCGCCTGCGAGAAGCGATCACCAGCGTTCAGCAGGTGCGGGATACGCAGCAATACAACACGCCCACCGGCGCGCGACTCTATCTCTTTACCCTCGCCTGGCAAACCTTCAAGGACTCGCCCTGGGTTGGCGTCGGTGCGCAGAATCGGCTCGCACTGATCCGTGGAAGCGGCCTGGGCGAGTCAGAGGCGAAGGCGGCAGCGCTCTGGCACGTGCGGGATCTGGGGCACGTCCACAACGCATATCTGCATCACGGCATGGACGGCGGGCTGATCTCGCTCCTCGGGTTCTTACTCCCGCTGGGCGCGCTCGCGCTCATGGCGATCCGGCTGAGGTCTCAACACCCCGTATCCGCCCTGCAGATGTGGGGCATTCTTTTTGTTCATGCGGTGAGCAACCTGACCAGCGTGAATTTCGCCCACAACTACTATGCGCTGATGCTGGTGATCAGCGTCGCCCTGGTGCTGGTTCAGGCGAGACTGGCAGGGCCCAGGTTGCCGCGCCCCCGATGAGGTTTCCGATGGAACACGCCGAACCCAAACGCCTTGTTCGCAAGGTCTACAAGGCACTGTCGCGTCTGGTGCTTGCCCGCCCCGATCGGGCAGGCCACGCATTGCCGTCGGTCATCTCCTCAGCAGGAAGTGACCATCCGCCTTCCGAGCACCTGGTTGACCTGGCGCTCAAAGCTGCCGCGCTCGCCGCGCGCACCCCGATCACCGGGTTTCGCCCCGAGCTTGCCGACAGCGTGCTCTATAACCGTTACCCGGGCGAGCACTACCGGTTGCTGAAAGCGCTGGTCACCTTGCTCGAGCCCGAGTCCATTGTTGAGATCGGAACGTTCACTGGCATGGGATCCTTTGCCCTCGCGCAGGCCACGCGGGGGAGCCTGTATACCTTTGATGTGGTGCCCTGGCGCAACTTCGAGAGTCATCTCCGCGACAGCGACTTCTCAGGCGGCAGGCTGATCCAGCACCTTGCCGATCTCGCCGATCCCGATCAGTTCCAGAGTCATCAGCCCCTGCTCGATTCCTCGGCGCTCATTTTTCTCGACGGGCCCAAGGATGGCAGCTTCGAAGCGCGCCTCCTCGCTCAACTCACCCGACTGGCGCCCCGCGCAGGCCGTGTATTGGTGATTGACGACATCCGGTTTGTGAACATGGTTGACAACTGGAACGCCATTGCTTCACCGAAACTCGATCTGACATCGTTCGGGCACTGGAGCGGAACCGGGCTGGTTGACCTGTCTGAACCGCTAAGGCTCTTTTAAGCGCAGCGCGCCGCACAGCCGCGCGCTATCAGAATGGCAGCGCCGCGTCGGGCTTTTCACTCAGGATCGCGCGCCTGAAGTCGGCCTGAATCCGGGCAAGCCCCTCTCGCGTGTCCGACTCAAACCGGAGCACCACCACAGGCGTGGTGTTGGAGGGGCGGGCAAGACCAAAACCATCGGGATATTCCACCCGGATACCGTCGATGGTGATCACCTCGGTGCCAGCTGGAAAGCGCGCATTGCGCTTGAGGGCATCGACCAGAGAATGGTTCTCCCCTTCGGCGGTGGCGAGTTGAAGCTCGGGGGTGGTCATGGAATCGGGCAAACCCTCCAGCACGGCGCAGGGGTCGGCGTAGCGCGAAAGAATCTCCAGCAGGCGAGCGCCCGAGTAGAGGCCATCGTCAAAGCCGTACCAGCGTTCCTTGAAGAACAGATGCCCGCTCATTTCGCCCGCAAACGGCGCGCCGGTTTCCTTCAGCCGGGCCTTGATCAGCGAATGACCCGTGCGCCACATGGTCGGGCGTCCACCGTGCTCACGAATCCAGCGCGCAACATTTCGACTGCACTTCACGTCATAGATGATTTCCGCGCCGGGGTTGCGCGACAGCACATCGGCGGCAAACAGCATCAGCTGCCGGTCCGGATAGATGATGCGGCCCGCCTTGGTCACCACACCCAGCCGATCGCCATCGCCATCAAAGGCAATGCCCAGTTCCGCGTCGGTCTCGCGCAGACACCGGATCAGATCCTGCAGATTTTCCGGGTGAGCAGGGTCAGGGTGGTGGTTGGGAAAGTTGCCATCCACGTCACAGAACAGTTCAATCACCTCGCAGCCCAGCGCGCGAAAGAGCCGCGGCGCGAGCGCACCCGCCACGCCGTTGCCGCAATCGATGGCGATTTTCATCGGCCGGGACAAGCGAACATCCGAGGTGATGCGGGCAAGGTAACGGTCGGAGAGATCCACCTGGCGCAGCGCGCCGGGCGCGCCCGCAGGCGCAGCCGACAGCGCACCGCTTTCAATGGTCTGGCGGAGCGCGGCGATGGCCTCGCCGTAGAGGGCGTCTTTACCGACCACCATCTTGAGCCCGTTGTAGTCGGGCGGGTTGTGGCTGCCGGTCACTGCAACGCCGTTGCCGGTGTTGAGCTCAAAGGTGCCGAAATAGACCACCGGGGTGGGCACCATGCCAATGTCGATGACATCAAGCCCGGTTGAGAGAATGCCTCGTGCGAGCGCAGCCGACAGGCGCGGGCCGGAGAGGCGACCGTCTCGACCGATCACGAACTCACGCTGGCCGGCGCCGCCCGCCAGCTGCCCCAGCGCTCGGCCCACCTGTTCGACCACCGCTTCGGTGAGCGTGTGGTCGACGATGCCGCGGATATCGTAAGCCTTGAAAATTTCTGGATGACGGATGATGGATGTCATGAGAACTCACAGGGAGGCTGGGGGATTCACTGCGCCAACCGTCTGAGGGGAACCACGCGGGCCACAGCCGGGTCGATCGCCCCTGCCGCAGACATGAGGAGGTTGCGCACTGCGGATTCGTCTTCGTCTCGCAAGCCCTGGTTGAGCAATGCCACTCTGGTGTCAAGCACCCGGGCGAGGTCGGCAGGTTCGTTCACCCGCATGATTTTCGGATGCGCGGTGCCCTCCACCTGGCTCTGCGACAGCGCGAGCTCCTCATAGAGTTTCTCGCCGCGCCGAAGCCCTGTGATCACGATTTCGATATCACCGTGAGGGTTGGTTTCATCACGTACCGAGTGCCCCGCGAGCCGGATCATGTTGCGCGCAAGATCGATGATTCGAACCGATTCGCCCATATCCAGCAGAAAAATTTCACCACCGTCCGCCATGCTGCCCGCCTGAATCACCAGCTGCACCGCCTCATGGATCGACATGAAATACCGGGTGACTTCGGCATGCGTCACCGTGACCGGCCCGCCGCGAGCGATCTGCTCTTTGAACAGTGGAATGACCGACCCCGACGAGCCAAGCACGTTGCCGAACCGCACGGCGCAGAAGCGCTGGCGCCGGTGCTCATCGCGCGCTCTTCTTGCAAAGTCCTGCAGGATCAGCTCCGCCCACCGCTTGGTCGCCCCCATCACATTGGCGGGTCGGACTGCCTTGTCGGTGGAAATGAGCACAAAGGTTTCAACGCCGTGATCAAACGCCGCCTGTGCAAGCGTCTGGGTGCCCAGCACGTTATTGCGTACCCCCGCGAGCACGTTCTGCTCAACCAGCGGAACATGCTTGTGGGCGGCAGCATGATAGACGCTCTGGATACGGTAGTCGCGCATCAGGCGGTTGACCAGTTCGCGATCGCCCACCGAGCCCAGGTGACTCAGCACCTCGCAGGTGGCTATCGGACGGAGTGTGCGATCAATCTCGTAGAGCGCCGCCTCGGACATTTCGAGCAGGATCAGGCGAGAGGGCTTGAGCCCGGAGACCTGGCGACAGATTTCCGAGCCGATGGAGCCGCCCGCTCCGGTGACCAGCACCACCTTGCCCGTCACACACTGACCGAGCAGCGACGGGTCGGCGTCCACAGGATCCCGGCCCAGCAGATCGCTGATATCCACCTCGCGCATCATGCTCACCAGATGCCGGCCGGAGGCGATATCGGCGAGAGCAGGAAGAATGCGTACCCGCAGTGCGAAGCGTTCCAGGAGCGTCACCACTTCGCGTCGGCGCGCAGGCGTGGCGTTGGGCAGCGTGACGATCACATCCCGAATGTCAAAATTTTCGATCAGCATCGGCAGTTCGGCCGGGGAATAGACGCGCAGTCCGCTGATGTCCTTGCCGTGCAGCGCAGCGTCATCGTCGAGGTAGCCGGCAGGGAACAGATCGCGTCCCCGGCGAAGGGATGCCGCGAGTTGGCGGCCTGCGGTGCCCGCGCCGTAAATCAGCGCCTGGCGCCCCGCAAAACGCCGGTGAAGCGGCATCCAGAGCAAGGTGCGCGCAATGAACCGCGAGGCCACCACCAACCCGGTTCCAATCAGCCAGTAGAGCAAGGGAGCCGTACGAGGCAGTCCTTCGATGCCCGTCATCTGGGTGAGGAACGCGAGGCCCGCCCACAGTACGGCGGCAAGGGTCATCCCCTTGGTAATCGCCCAGAGCGCGTGTTCGCCGACAAAGCGAATGAGGGAGCGGTACAGGCCGAAGCGCAAAAACACTGGAATGGCAATGAGCGGGGCCGCTGCAATCAGCAGCCACTGCTCCAGGCTGGGGAGGAAGGTCTCGCCCATGCGGAGCCAGTATGCGGCGGCGGCCGCAGCCAGCAGCAGACCGAGGTCGACGCCCATCGTGGCCCACTGCTTGGCCGGTCGACTCAAACCCAGCAGTCGCGTGATCGCCCGATTAAATACTGATGCCACCGACATCGGTGAATGGTCCTTTGGAAACGCCGCCTCGCCGAAGAATATACACTTCGCTATTCAGACCGATCGCCGCTGCCGCAGCCGCCGCAGCACGCATCCGCGGAAAAACTGCCCGGATGCCCAGCGAAGCGAAAGGCGAGACCCGCCCGCTTTGACGGGGACTTGAACTCAACGCCAGGAATCAGACAAGACCGATGCTGCGTTTTCTTGATGTCGTGCTCGCAGCGATCGGACTGATCGTCGCCGCACCCGTCATGCTGGTTCTTCTCGTGCTGGGATTCTTTGACACAGGGGCGCCGATCTTCACCCAGGTTCGCGTGGGGCGGCACCAGCAGCCTTTCACACTGGTCAAGTTTCGTACCCTGCGGCAGGGCACCGAGTCGGTGGCCACGCACCTGCTCGATCCCGCCGCGGTCACACCGCTCGGCGCGGTGATGCGCCGAACCAAACTAGATGAACTGCCGCAGCTCTGGAATGTTCTCAAGGGCGAGATGAGCATGGTGGGCCCTCGCCCGTGTCTGTTCAGTCAGCAGGAACTGATCCAGGTCCGCGCAGCACGCGGGGTCTTCCGGGCCAGGCCAGGCATCACCGGCCTCGCCCAGGTTCAGGGCATCGACATGTCTGCGCCCGAATTGCTCGCCGACACCGATGCCCGGATGCTCGAGAGCCTTGGCGTTGGGGCCTACCTGGGCTATCTCGTCAAGACCCTCACCGGATCCGGGTACGGCGACCGGATGCGCGGCTAAGCACCCCTCACGCTCATGAACGCCCCCTGGATCATCGGCGACCTGCAGGGCTGTCTCGAGCCGCTCATCTCGCTGGTCGGGAAGCTTCCGCCAAAAGCGCCGCTCTGGCTGACCGGCGACCTGATCAATCGCGGCCCGCGCTCGCTCGACACGCTTCGCTGGGTAATCGATCAGGGTGAGCGGATCACCACCGTCCTCGGCAATCACGACATCCATCTGCTGTCGATTGCGGCGGGCCTGCGCAAACCCCATCGCACCGACACTTACGACGACATCCTTGCCGCGCCCGATCGCGCGCAATTGCTCGACTGGATCCGCACCCGCCCGCTCGCGCATTTCGATCACGGCTGGCTGATGGTCCATGCAGGGGTGCTGCCGCAATGGTCGGTCGCGCAAACGCTGTCGCTTGCCGCCGAAGTTCAGCAGGTGCTCGCCGGCCCGGACTGGCTCGCGTTTCTTCCCCAGATGTACGGCAATGAACCCTCGCAGTGGGATGATTCATTGCGCGGACCCGAGCGGCTGCGGATCGTCATCAATGCGCTGACCCGCATGCGCTTTGTTGATGCCAGGGGTCGAATGGAATTTGCCACCAAGGAAGGCATCGGCGCAACGCCTGCCGGCTTCATGCCCTGGTTCGATGCGCCTGGGCGAAAAACAGCCGACACACCGATTGTGTTCGGGCACTGGTCGGCGCTTGGCCTCATCAATCGACCCGATCTGGTTGCGATCGACACAGGCTGTGTCTGGGGCCGCCAACTCAGCGCCATCCGGCTCTCTGATCGCCAGGTCGTCCAGGTGCAGTGCGCAGACTGCGGAGCGCAGGGTGTCTGACCCTCTTCGCACCCGGCCGAAGCAGGCCAGTCGGCATACAACGGTCCTGCCGCGAGGCCCGCGGCCTTGATCGCTTCTGCGTTTCGCATCGCGCGCCGCGCACCGCTTGCCATTGCGCTGCTGCTGGGCGGTCTTCTCGTCATTGCGCTCGTCTTTCCGCGGGTGAGCTATGCCCGCCGCGACCGGATCATCGCCCGCTGGTCGCGCTGGCTGCTTCGCGCCTGCGGGATCAGGCTGGTGGAGCAACCCGCCCCCCAAGCGCAGTCGCTCGCCTCGCTCCAGGGTCCCGCCCTGATCGTCGCCAACCACATCAGCTGGATCGATATTTTTCTGATGCTTGCCACCACCTCGGCGCACTTCGTTGCGAAGATCGAGATCGCGTCATGGCC
The DNA here is from genome assembly GCA_945872335.1 of Bordetella parapertussis. GTDB lineage: Bacteria > Pseudomonadota > Gammaproteobacteria > Burkholderiales > Burkholderiaceae_E > SYIM01. Next base: position 10,162 of record CAMBZS010000016.1, read on the forward strand.
GGTAGTGGGGCGGCTCGTGATAGGTGCCGGCACCCTTTTCATCGAGCGCGGCAAGCGCCATGCAGTCCATCAGCTCAACGAACGCATCCAGAGCATGCTGGCGGCGGGTCGGCGCGTGGCGGTGTTCCCGGAAGGCACCACCAGTGATGGGCTGCGTCTGCTGCAGTTTCACGGCAACCTGCTCGAACCAGCCCTCCGCGCGCAAGCGCCCATCATTCCGGTAGGGATCCGCTATACCGACCTGCAAGGCCACTACAGCGCTGCCATCGACTTCACCGGCAACATGAGTTTCGGTGAATCGATGAAGCGCGTGCTGGGCTCACCAGGGTTCATTGCCGCGCTCCACCCGCTGCCCGTGCTGAGCGAACCTGCCACGCGTCAGCAGGCGGCACGTGGTGCGCGCGCAGCCATTGCCGAGCGGCTTGCGCTCCCAACAGACGACACCGTGCCCGACACCCTGCGCACCGCGCTTAGCGCCGCGCGCACGCGCGCCGACTAGGCGAAGTAACGCGCCTCACCCGGCCTCGGGCAACCCGGCCAGCACCACCAACTGTTCCGGACGGGCGTCGGGCACCGCGCGAAGCGACACCCGTGAATCGATGGTGACAAAGCGCCCGCCGTTGTTCACGGAAAGTGCAAGCAGATAGGCATCGGTAAGCTGCCGGTGACCCGAGAGGTGATCCCAGGCGATGCCTGGATGACCGGCCAGGGCCACGCTGTCGGGCCAGAATTGGTGGCTTGAATGGCGCGTTGCCATGCCCAGGCGGTCAACGACGCTTCGGAGCGGCAATGAACCCGGATACGCAGGCTGCGACATGATGCGAATGCAGCCATTCTGGGTGATCGGGCACGAGGCCCAGCCGGCGAATTGCGCGTGTGCCATCCAGCGCGTGGCACGGTGGTGGTGAATATGGTCGGAATCGAGCAGGGCGATGAGCACGTTGACGTCGAGCAACGCGCGCATCAGACGCCCTCCTGGTCGCGCAACACATTCACTGCGGAGTCGCTCACCACGCGTCCGCGCGATGCAAATGGCTGGAAGCCCCCCACCCGCGGCGCGGCGTCCTCAACGACGAACACCGGCCCCGCGAGGGCCTTCCGCACCAGGTCTGACACCACCGCACCAGCCGACACCTTGCGCTGGTGGGCGAGCTCCTTCACGGCGGCGAGAACATCTGGATCGAGATCGAGGGTCGTTCGCATGGCCTTATCGCATCACCGCATCATGATGCGACCGCATCATACACCCTTGCTTCAGGCCTGGGAAGTTCCCCTGGCGCGCTCAAACACCACTCGCCCTGCCACCAGCGTGGCCCGCACCCGACCCAGCAACTCGCGGCCCAGAAACGGCGTATGCGAGCCCTGGCTCACCAGCGAGCCCCGCGACACCACCCAGTGCTCATCAGGGTCGATCAGACACAGGTCGGCCGATTCGCCTACCGCCAACCGGCCGCCAGGCTGACCGAGGATGCCCGCTGGCCCGGTCGTGAGCTTCACCAACGCCTCCTCGATCGGTACGCGGGCCTCCGCCGCCCACTTGAGCGTGAGCGGCAACAGCAGTTCAAGCCCGGTCACCCCGGGCTCGGCCTCGCCAAACGGCAGCTGCTTCGCGTCGTCATCGACCGGCGTGTGATCGGAACAGAGCGCGTCGATCGTACCGTCGACGAGCGCCGCTCGAATGGCGTCGCGGTCGCGCTGTGACCGGAAAGGTGGATCGACCCGACAGTTGCTGTCGAAAAACCCGATGTCCACGTCGATCAGATGCACATGGTGAATCGCCACATCGGCAGTCACCGGCAAGCCCTCGGCACGCGCGCGACGCACCAGCTCCAGCCCGGCGGCCGAGGACAGGCGGCACAGATGGACCCGACAACCCGTCACCCGCATCAACTCAAAGATCGTATGCAGCGCCACCGTCTCCGCGATCACCGGCACACCGGAAAGGCCCAGACGACTGGCATAGGGCCCGGCATGCGCCACGCCACCGCGTGCCAGCTGAGGGTCTTGCGGATGCAACCAGACGCTGTAGCCAAAGGTGCTCGCATACTGCATCGCGCGCATCAGGATCTGGGTGTCGGCAATGGGCGCAAGCGCATGCGAGAAGCCGATACAGCCTGCCTCAACGAGCTCGGCCATTTCGGTAATGGTTTCGCCCTTCAGTCCCACGGTCAGAGCGCCTACCGGATAAAGACGCGCGCCGTCAATGCCGCGCGCCCGGTGCTTGAGCATTTCGACCAGGCCCGGCTCATCGAGCACAGGATCGGTATCGGGCGGACAGGCCAGCGCGGTGACCCCGCCGGCCAGCGCCGCCTGCATCTCCGATTCAAGCGTCGCCTTGTACTCGAAGCCCGGCTCACGCAGGCGCGCAGCCAGGTCGACCACCCCGGGGAGAAGGAGACACCCCCTGCCGTCGATGACCCGGTCAGCCACAAACCCCGACGGCGCCGCACCCACCGCAACCAGCTTGCCATCGGCAACATGAACATCACTGGGTCCGGTGCCAGCCAGTCCTCCGCCCGGCGCCACCACGCGCGCGTTGACGATCGAAATTCTGAGGGGCATGTTCATCATCAGGACTTTGCGAGAAGACTCATGACCGCCATACGAACCGCAATGCCGAAGGTCACCTGATCGAGGATAACGGCCTGCGGGCCATCAGCCACGGCAGAGTCAATTTCCACCCCGCGATTCATCGGCCCGGGGTGCATCACAATGCAGTCGGTATTGGCGAGCGCGAGCTTTTCTTCAGTCAGGCCGTAGTGCTTGAAGTATTCCTGAGCAGAAGGCAGCAGCGCCCCCCGCATGCGCTCGCTCTGCAGCCTCAGCATGATCACCACGTCGACCCCGCGCAGCCCCTCGCGCATGTCATGGAACACATGCACGCCCAGCTGCTCGAGGCCCCCCGGAATGAGGGTTCGTGGACCGATCACGCGCACCTCGGGTACCCCCAGCGTGGTGAGCGCGTGAATGTCCGAGCGCGCCACCCGCGAGTGCAGCACATCGCCCACGATGGCCACCCGCAGATTGGTGAAGTCTTTCTTGAAATGCCGGATGGTGTAGACGTCGAGCAGCCCCTGTGTGGGATGCGCATGACGGCCGTCACCAGCGTTGATCACGTGCACGTTGCCACGCGTGCGGTCAACGTGTTCGGCGATCAGGAACGGCGCACCACTTTGCGCATGCCGCACCACAAACATGTCGGCGTGCATCGCCACCAGATTGTCGATGGTATCGAGCAGCGACTCGCCCTTGGCGGTGGACGAGGTGTTGATGTTCAGATTCACGACGTCGGCCGACAGGCGCTTGGCCGCAATCTCGAAGGTCGTACGGGTTCGGGTGGAGTTTTCAAAGAAAAGATTGAATACCGACACCCCACGCAGCAGCGGAACCTTTTTCACATCGCGGTCGGACACACCCAGAAAACCGGCTGCGGTATCCAGGATGTGATGGATCAGGTTGCGGGACAGGCCCTCGATGGTGAGCAGATGTTTCAGCTCGCCGTGGGCGTTCAGTTGCGGATGACGAGAGGGCATTGCGGTGGGCCGCCGGTTACTCGATCACAAGCGAAAAACGACCTGAGTCATCGCGGCTCAGCACAAAGGCGCGATCAGCGGGCAGCTCATGCCGTACGCCGCAGAAATCGGCAGCGACCGGCAGCTCGCGGCCGCCACGGTCGATGAGCACGGCCAGCCGCACTCGGGCTGGTCGGCCATAGTCGAAAATTTCATTCAAGGCCGCGCGCACCGTGCGCCCGGTGAACAGAATGTCGTCAACCAGCAGGATATCGGCGCCTTCCACTTCGAAGGCAAGACGGGTGGACTTGAGGTCAGTGGGCAAACCGCGGCGGCCGTAGTCGTCGCGATGAAAGGCGCTGGACAGCGCGCCATCAGGACCCGACAACTGCAGGTCACGGCGCAGGCGCTCGGCCACCCAGACGCCGCCGCTGTGCACCCCCACTACCGATAGCCCCTCTCGCGCCCCGGGCACGATAGCGCCGATCGAATCTCTAAGGTGCGCATAGGCGCTTTCAACGTCGAGTGTAGTCATCGGTTCTGCAGATATTGTTGCAGGATTATCGCAGCCGCCTGGGCGTCGATGTTACGCCCACCGCTGCCGCCCGACTCCGCTTCCACCGTGCTGTAGCGTTCATCGACCAGATCGACCGGCAGCCCGAACCGGCCATGAAGCTGCCGGGCAAACCGCTCGCAGCGCGCAGTCATGTCGTGGGGTGTGCCATCGGGGTGAAGCGGCCGCCCCACGACCAGACGTTGTGGCTGCCACTCGACAAGCAGCCGCCCGATAGCGTCAAAGCCGCGCGCCGATACCCGGTTGTCGATCTGCGCGAGCGGCCGGGCGCTGGCGGTCAGCGTGTTGCCCACTGCCGCGCCGATTCGCGACGAGCCGAAATCGAAGCCGAGCAGTGTTTCATCCTGATCAGGCATGCCCGGCCGCCGACGCGAGGAAGGCGGGATTGATGCCGAGCAGCGCAAAGGCCCGCGCCAGCCGCTCGTCGGCGGGCGTATTGAAGATGATCGAAGCGTCGGCCTCAACGGTTAGCCAGGCGTTGCGCGAAATCTCGTCTTCGAGCTGCCCGGGGCCCCAGCCAGCGTAGCCCAGCATGACCAGAATGCGCTCGGGTCCTGTTCCCGCGGCCACCGCCTCCAGCACATCTCGCGACGACGTGAGGCCGATGTCATCGTTGACGACGACCGTAGAGCCCCAATCACCCACCGGCTGGTGCAGCACGAAGCCCCGATCGGTCTGAACCGGCCCGCCCTGCATCACGGCCGACCGCGCAAGCCCCGATGGATTGAGGTCGAGCTCGATCCGGCGAAACAGGGTGGCCAGATCGATCTCCATGGGTCGATTGATGACCAGGCCCAGAGCACCCTGCTCGTTGTGCTCGGCGACGAACACCAGACTGCCGCCAAAATTGGGGTCTTCCAGGCTGGGCATGGCGATGAGAAAGTGATTGCTGAGGTCGCTCGCTGATTCGGTCATCATGTCCGGATTATATGATCGCCGCACGCGCCCTGTAACCGAGACCCCCTATGACCGACCCCACACGCCCCACGTCCCCCCCTGATGCCGGGCTTGCCCTGGTCTGGCTGCGCCGCGACCTGCGTCTGGATGACCATGCAGCACTCGCCACGGCACTCATGCACGCGGACCGGGTCGCGCTCTGTTTCGTCTTCGACCGCAGCATTCTCGATCCACTGCCACGCAGCGACCGCCGGGTGGCCTTCATTCGCGAGTCGCTGATCGAACTGGATCACAGGCTCCGGCAGCTGGGCGGTGCCCTGTGGGTGACGCACGGCGAGCCGGCTGAAGTCATTCCCGCCCTCGCACTCCGGCTGGGCGCGCGCGTGGTGGTGGCCGCGCATGATTACGAACCTGCGGCGATCTCGCGCGATCGCGAGGTGGCTTCGCGGCTCGCCGCCTCGGGCCGCGAGCTCATCACCTGCAAAGACCACGCGATCTTTGATCGCAGCGAAGTGCTGACGCTGGACGGTCGCCCGTTTTCGGTGTTTTCACCCTACAAGCGCGCCTGGCTGCGCGCGCTTGAGGCCGCTCCCGACGCAGTCGCCCGCCAGGACACAACCCTCACCGGGCGGCTGCTCGCGCCGCAACCGGGCATCGACGGACCCACCGCGTGGCATCAGGCCGGCGTGCCCAGCCTCGAGACGCTCGGCTTTATGCCCGTTCAGCTGGCCGATGTTGGCATCACGCCCGGCACTTCAGGCGCCGAAAAGCTGCTCTCCGACTTCGGCAGCCGGATTGGTCGCTACGGAGAGACACGCGATTTCCCGGGCGTGAAAGGCCCCTCATATCTCTCGGTTCACATGCGGTTTGGCACGCTCTCAGTGCGACACGCCGCGCGCCTGGCCCGTCACGCCATCGAAAGCGACCCCGCTGCCCGAGCCGGCGCCGATACCTGGCTATCGGAGCTCATCTGGCGCGACTTCTATTTTCAAATTCTGTGGCACCACCCGCGTGTGGTGGAACGCGCTTTCCGCGCCGAGTACGACACGATCCGCTGGACCGACGATCAGGCACTCTTTGCGGCCTGGTGCGAGGGCCGTACCGGCTATCCGCTGATCGATGCGGCCATGGCTCAGATCAATCGCACGGGATACATGCATAACCGGCTGCGGATGGTCGTCGCCTCGTTCCTCACCAAGGACCTGGGACTCGACTGGCGCTGGGGAGAGCGGTATTTCGCCGATCACCTGATCGACTTTGATCTGTCCGCCAACAATGGCGGCTGGCAATGGGCGTCATCAAGCGGCTGCGATGCGCAGCCCTACTTCCGGATCTTCAATCCGGTCACACAGTCGCAGCGATTTGATCCCGAAGGCCGATTCATTCGGCGCTACCTGCCGCAACTTGCGAACCTGTCCAACAAGGACATCCACGCGCCCTGGCTCGCCCCCTCTATGGTGCTGGCGGGTGCGGGTGTGACACTTGGGCGAGACTACCCCCGACCAGTCGTCGATCACGATCAGGCCAGACAGGCAACACTTACCCGCTATGCGGTGGTGAAATCGAAAGCAGTCGGCTGACGGCTGCCGGTCGAGCTCAGAGCTCAACCATTTCGAAGTCTTCCTTGCGCGCGCCGCATTCCGGACAGGTCCAGTTCATGGGCACATCTTCCCAGCGGGTACCCGGGGCAATGCCCTCATCGGGCAGGCCAGCGGCTTCGTCGTAAATCCAGCCGCAGATCAGGCACATCCAGGTGCGAAACGGGGCGTCGGTGGTGCTCATGTTGGTGAAGCTGTCCGGGTGAGGGTTGGAGAGGGAGGATTCGATAAAAATGTGCGGTCACAGCCGGGTTGTTTCCCTGCGACTGGACATTGGCCCAGAACGCAACGGTTCCAAACTCGATGCCGGCTTCCACGTGTGTCTCCTGCCAGGTCGCGGTATCGGACAACAGAAGTTCCGCAATGAGGCCAAGGCAGGGAGCCCTACAGCACGCTCTTCAGAAGCCGGCCCATTTCGGACGGATCGCGCGTTACCTTGATGCCACAGGACTCCATGACGGCGAGTTTCTCCTGGGCCGTGCCCTTGCCCCCTGAGATGATGGCGCCCGCGTGGCCCATGCGCTTGCCAGGGGGGGCCGTGACACCGGCAATAAAACCAACCACCGGCTTTTTCATGTTGTCGCGGATCCATTCGGCAGCGGCTTCCTCATCAGACCCACCGATTTCACCGATCATGACGACCGCGTCGGTCTCGGGGTCGTCGTTGAACATGCGCAGGACATCGATGTGCTTGAGTCCGTTTACCGGATCGCCTCCAATTCCCACCGCCGACGACTGCCCCAACCCGAGCGCGGTGAGTTGACCGACCGCCTCGTAGGTGAGCGTGCCCGAACGCGACACCACACCGATTCGCCCCTTGCGGTGAATGTGGCCCGGCATGATGCCGATCTTGAGTTCCTCAGGCGTGATGACACCCGGACAGTTCGGGCCCAGCAGCAGCGTCTTGCGGTTTTCCTTGCGCATGCGGTCGCGTACCCGAATCATGTCGCGCACGGGAATGCCCTCGGTGATGCAGATCGCAAGATCAAGGTCGGCCTCAACGGCCTCCCAGATCGCATCGGCCGCGCCCGCAGGGGGCACATAAATAACCGACACCGTCGCGCCCGTTGCCTGCTTGGCCTCGCGCACCGAGGCATAGATGGGAATGCCCTCGAAATCTTCACCCGCCTTCTTGGGATTGACGCCAGCCACGTAGCAGTTGCGGCCGTTGGCATAGTCGCGGCTGGTTCGGGTGTGGAACTGGCCGGTCTTGCCGGTGATGCCCTGGGTCATCACCTTGGTGTTGCGGTTGATCAGGATGCTCATGGGGTATCCCTCGGGAATTCGGGTTCAGGCGGCCGACGCGGCGGCAACCACCTTCTGCGCGGCCTCGGCCATGGTGTCGGCCGAGATGATGGGCAGGCCCGACTCGGCCAGCATTTTCTTGCCCAGATCCTCGTTGGTGCCCTTCATGCGCACGACCAGTGGAACCTTGAGACCCACCGCCTTGCTCGCGGCGATGACGCCTTCGGCAATGGTGTCGCACTTCATGATGCCGCCGAAGATATTGACCAGGATGGCCTTCAGTTCGGGGTTGCGCAGCATAATCTTGAAGGCCTCGGTCACCTTCTCGGTGGTGGCGCCGCCGCCGACATCAAGGAAGTTGGCAGGTTCGCCACCAAACAGCTTGATGGTGTCCATGGTGGCCATGGCAAGACCCGCGCCATTCACGAGGCAGCCAATGTTGCCGTCCAGCTGGATGTAGGCGAGGTCAAACTTCGAGGCCTCGATTTCAGCGGGATCCTCTTCGTCGAGATCGCGCAACGCGACGATCTCGGGATGCCGGAACAGGGCGTTGGAATCGAAGTTGAGTTTAGCGTCGAGCGCCACCACGCGGCCATCACCTGTGAGAATCAGCGGATTGATTTCGGCCAATGACGCATCGGTGTCCCAGAAGGCCTGATACAGGCCTTTCAGAATTGTGCGCGCCTGGGGCAGGGACGCCTCGGGAATGCCAATTTGGCGGGACAGACTGTCAGCCTCGGCATCGGCGAGCCCGACCGCCGGATCGACAGCCACCTTGTGGATTTTTTCGGGCGTATGCGCGGCCACTTCCTCGATGTCCATGCCGCCCTCGCTCGAGGCCATCATGGTGATTCGCTGCGTGACGCGGTCGACCACCAGTCCGATGTAGAGCTCCTTCTTGATGTCGGCGCCTTCTTCGATCAGCAAGCGTCGCACCTTCTGGCCCTGCGGGCTGGTTTGATGCGTAATGAGCTGCATGCCGAGAATTTCGCTCGCGCGCTGCTGGACTTCGTCAACCGAGCGCGCGATCTTCACACCGCCGCCCTTGCCGCGACCCCCAGCGTGAATCTGCGCTTTGACCACCCAGACCGGGCCGCCAAGCGTTTTCGCAGCCGACACGGCTTCGTCAACCGAAAAACATGGGATACCGCGTGGTACCGCCACGCCGTAGCGCTTGAGCAGTTCTTTGCCCTGATACTCGTGGATTTTCACTGGAAGGCTCCCCGGTTAGGTCGCGCGGCCACTTGGGGTGGTCAGGCCGGCACCGGGTCGGGACCTCCCGAAACGCGCAGCCGCACGGACCAGCTACTCTGCTGACCGGCGATCGCATTGCCTGCCGGAATGGCGCCGGAGTGTATCACGCAGCCCTCGAGCGAGAAGCGTGCTGCACGCGTGTGGCGAAAGCAGAACGCGCGCGCCGACCGATGGCAAGGTCAGAGGTCGTCGGGCTCGTGCTCAACACCGGACGATCCGGTCACCGGGCCCACCACCTTCCGGATCACCTCGGCAGCAAAGCCGCGCCCCGCCAGAAAACGCATCTGGCGCAGCCGATCCTCGCGACTGGCAGGCGACTCGCCAAAGCGCTTCTGCCAAACCTCTCTCGCGCGCTCCAGCTCGGAAGCCTTCAGCGCCTCGAGCGCTGGCGCGAGCTGCTCAGCTGGCAGCTGATGCGTGCGCAGTTCGTATTGGATTCTTGCGGCGCCGAACCGCTCGGCCCGCCGCCGCACGAGGCTCTCGATAAAGCGTTGATCCGACAGGAGCTTTTTCGCAGCGAGTTGGTCGAGCACGGCATCGAGTGCGTCAGGGTCGGGCGCGTGCGCCGCCAGCCGTGCCCGAAGTTCGGCCCGGCTGTATTCGCGCCGCGCAAGAAAACCCAGCGCTCGGGCTTCGAGGGAAACCGGTGAACGGCTCAATCGACCCAATCTCGATACCCAACCGATCAGGCTGCCGCCGCACCCGCTTCACCCAACGGGCGCTCGACCACACCGAAATGCACACGAACCTTATTCTCCATTTCGTGTGCCATCTCGGGGTGATCACGCAGGTACTCGCGCGCGTTGTCTTTGCCCTGGCCGATGCGATCACTGCCGTAGCTGTACCAGGCGCCGCTCTTCTCGACCACGCCGCAGTTGGCCCCCAGGTCGAGGATTTCTCCCTCGCGGGAGATGCCTTCGCCGTAGAGGATGTCAAAGTCAGCGGCCTTGAACGGCGGGGCGACCTTGTTCTTGACCACCTTCACACGAGTTTCGCTGCCAATGACTTCGTCGCCCTTTTTGATCGCCCCCGTGCGACGGATGTCCAGACGCACCGACGAGTAAAACTTGAGCGCGTTGCCGCCGGTGGTGGTTTCGGGGTTGCCAAACATGACGCCAATCTTCATGCGGATCTGGTTGATGAAGATGATCATGGAGTTGGTACGCTTGATGGTGGAAGTGAGCTTGCGCAACGCCTGCGACATGAGGCGCGCCTGCAAGCCCGGCAGGGAATCGCCCATTTCACCTTCGATTTCGGCCTTGGGCGTAAGCGCCGCTACGGAGTCGATGACGATGAGATCGACCGAGCCGCTGCGGACCAAGGCATCGGCGATTTCGAGCGCCTGCTCCCCGGTGTCGGGCTGGGAGACGAGGAGGTCGTTGAGCGTAACCCCCAGCTTGGCCGCGTACTGGACGTCGAGCGCATGCTCGGCGTCGATGAAAGCGCAGGTGCCACCCAGCTTCTGCATTTCGGCGATGACCTGCAGGGTGAGCGTGGTTTTGCCTGATGACTCGGGGCCGAAGATTTCGATGACACGGCCACGCGGCAGGCCACCCACGCCCAGGGCGATGTCAAGTCCGAGCGAGCCGGTGGAGACCACCTGGATGTCGTGTTCGACGCCGGCATCGGCCAGCCGCATGATGGAGCCCTTGCCAAACTGCTTTTCGATCTGGGCCAATGCGGCGCTCAAGGCCTTGCCGCGTTCGGTTCGGGATTTTGCGTCGTCCATGTTGATGACTTTGTCCATGTTGACCTCGTCTGGGAGTGGGGTGAGAAGCGCGAGTGACGAGGATTATTGCACGCAACTACTGTATAAACAATCAGTTCTTTTTGGTTAGGCGGTCGGGTCATCCGGGCGCTTGCGCCGCGCCCACAAAGGTGGCGGAAAAAATTTCCCGGGCGCGCAACAGGGCATGACGCGCGGTCTGCGCGCGCACAGCATCTCGCGCGCCATCGAAGTGTCGCGTCTCAACGACAACCCGCTGCACCGCCCCGCCAGGCCCGAGCGCCCATGCGAAGCACACGGTTCCAACCGGCTTCTCCGCACTGCCTCCGCCGGGCCCGGCTACCCCAGTCACGGCAAGCGCAAGCTGGGCGCGGCTGCGGAGCAGTGCACCCTCGGCCATCGCCCGGGCAACGGACTCGCTCACCGCGCCATGCGCATCGAGCGTGCCACCGGGCACCCCAAGGAGCTCATTTTTCGATGCATTGCTGTAGGTGACAAACCCACGCTCAAACCATTGGCTCGAGCCGGCCAGCTCAGTGAGGGTGGCGGCAATCAGTCCCCCGGTACACGACTCGGCGGTCGCCACCAGCGCGCGATGCGCCATCAGCTGGGCACCCAACTGCCGCGCAGCGTCGAGAAGATCAGAGGGCAGAACGACAACGGACGTCATGGAAAAAAGCTCTTCCGGCACGGCGGTCAGAAGCCCGCCGCCCGCCAGATTGCGAAGAGAAACAGGGTGAAAAAGGCCGCCAGCAGATCGTCGAACATAATGCCAAATCCGCCCTTCAAGCGGGCGTCGACAACGCCGATCGGTGGGGGTTTGGCGATATCGAAGAAGCGAAATAGCGCAAACGCCACCAGCTGCGTGAACCAGTCGGTGGGCAGAAAGGCAAGCACCAGCCAGAACGCCACGACCTCGTCCCAGACGATGGCCGAATGATCGCTCACCCCGACATCACGCGCCGTGCGGCCACAGGCCCAGATTCCGATCAGAAATGACGCGGCAATCAGCAGCAGCCAATGCTGCGGGGCCAGCCAGTCTTCCAGCGCTACGAACACGCACCAGGCCCACAGCGTTCCGACTGTGCCAGGCGCTCGCGGAAAGAGGCCGCTGCCAAACCCGAGCGCGAGCAGATGCGCGGGCGAGGCCAGGCGGAATCGCGCGCGGGCAGCAGCCTTCACGTGCGCGCGGCCAGCGTCGCCGGGAGCGGCCCCGTGCGCGGGTTGCCCACCCTCATCGGGCCGATCAGCGGAAATGATCAAACCCCCGTTCGCCCTGCTCAAGCAGCCGCCCCGCTCCATCCGTGACCCGCAGGCCCGCCTGCGCAGACATCCTGCCAATCCGGGTGACGGGAACGCCGAGCCGCACGGGGAGCGCTTCGATTGCCCGGCGCTGCGACGCCCGCGCGGTAAAAAGGAGCTCGTAGTCGTCGCCACCCGAGAGCGCCAGCCGCTGCCGCTCGGCATCGGTGCATCCTGCAAGCGTTGCGTCAACCGGAACCGAAGGCCAGTTGATATCGGCGCCCAGTCCCGATCGTTCGCAAAGGTGGCCCAGATCGGCAAGCAGTCCGTCGGAAACGTCGATCGCGGCACGGGCGAGCGGGCGCAGCGCAAGCCCCAGCGACACGCGCGGCTGAGGCCGCTCCATCCGAATACGGGCCGGGTGCCCAGTGGGCAGCATCCGCCCGGCGAGCGCCTCACGGACCGCCAGCGCCGCGCCGCCCAGCGCGCCGCTCACCCACAGATCGTCCTCTTCGACCGCCCGGTCGCGGCGAAGCGCCAGGTCTGGCGGCACCTCACCGAAGGCGGTGATGCAGAGGGTAAGCGGCCCGCGTGTGGTGTCACCACCCAGAAGCTCGCAGCCGGTTTCGTCGGCGAGGGCGAACATCCCCGCCGCGAAGCCCGCCAGCCATTCTTCATCAACCTCGGGCAAGGCCAGCGCGAGCGTGAAGCCCACTGGCGCCGCACCCATTGCCGCCAGATCCGACAGATTGACAGCGAGCGCCTTGTGACCGACGGTGTCCGCCGGTGCGTCGGCCAGGAAGTGCCGACCGCACACCAGCATGTCGGTGGTGACAGCGAGCGCCCGGCCACCGGCCGGCGCGGCAAGCAAGGCACAATCATCGCCCACGCCCAGGAGCGCCCGACGCGCGGGTCGCTCGAAGAACCGCTTGATCAGCTCAAATTCACCGAGCGCCATTGGGAGCGTTGGCAGCGGCTTCAACGGCGCGGATCTTGAGCGCCACCCGATCGAGAACGCCGTTCACGTACTTGTAGCCATCGGTGCCGCCAAAGGTCTTGGCAAGCTCAACCGCCTCGTTGATGACCACCCGATACGGAATTTCCGGGTGGTGCAGCAGTTCGAAGGTGGCAACAAGCAGCACTGCATGCTCAACCGGGCTCAGTTCGGCAACCGGCCGGTCAAGCGCGGGCGTGATGGATTCATGGAGGAGCGCCGATGAACCCATCACCCCATGAAGGAGCGCCTGAAAATGCTCCCGATCCGCTTTGGCGAAACCGGGGTTGTCGAACTGCAGGTGGGCCTCGATGGCGCCGGCTTCACTGCCGTTCAGCAGCCACTCGTAGAGCCCCTGAAGCGCGAGCTCGCGCGAACGCCGTCGCGCGCTCTTGGCGGGCGTACCTCGGCTGGCAGGCTGATTCAATCGCGCGCCCCGTTCGCAAACGTCCAGCCGATATCGTCGGTGGAATCGAGGTCATCGAGCCAGTCGGACAGCTGTGCCATTTCAACGGCCACGCGCGCGGCCTCGGCGCCCTTGACCGATGCGCGCACCATTGCCTGCTCGTCGGTGTTGGTGGTGAGTACCGCATTGGCCACCGGCACACCGAACTCCGTTGCAACCTCCTGAATTCCCCTTCCGGATTCATTGGCGACCAGCTCGAAGTGATAGGTTTCACCTCGAATGACTGCGCCGAGCGCAATCAGCGCGTCGAACGAACCGGTACCCGCCATGCGGTGGAGCACAAAGGGGATTTCAAGCGCGCCCGGCACCGAGCAGAGCACGATGTCGTCATCGCCCACCCCAAGTCTTGCGAGCTCGGCCAGACACGCCTCGCGCAACGCCGTGCAGACAGGTTCGTTGAATCGGGACTGAACGATGCCGATTCGCAGGTCCTCACCATCGGGCTCTGCCTGGAACAGTTCAACCGACATTTGCTTCTCCCTGAAGAGCTGGGGCCTCAAACTCCGGCTCGGCCTCATGCGCAAAACCCGTGACTTCGAGTGAAAACCCGCCCATGCTGGGTAGCTTGACGGGCCGTGACAGCAGTCGCATGCGCCCGACACCAATGTCCCGCAGGATCTGCGCACCAATGCCGTATGAGCGCAGATCCATTTTCGGGCGACGAGCCGATGGAGCCGCGACCTCTCCTGGACTGGCCAGTGAAATACCGGCGTTTGAACAATTGAGCAGCACCAGCGCCCCGCAGCCCGATGCGGCAATCGCCGCCAGCGCCTTGTGCACCGACCAGGAGTGGCTGCCCCGCTTGGTGTCGATGAGATCAATGGGCGAGGCGAGCTCCTGCACCCGCACCAGTGCATCGTTGGCGGGTCCGGGCTCGCCGCAGACCAGCGCCAGATGCGCGCCGCCCGCCGCACGATCGCGATAGGTGAGCATCCGGAATTCGCCGTGCACGGTTTGCACCGACGACACGCCGATCCGTTCGACCAGCGACTCATTTGCGCTGCGGTAGCCGATCAGATCGGCGATGGTGCCGATTTTCAGGCCATGCGTGCGACCGAATTCAACGAGGTCCGGCAGTCGTGCCATCGTGCCGTCATCGTTCATGATCTCGCAGATGACCGATGCCGGTTGGAGGCCTGCAAGCGCCGCCAGATCGCAACCCGCCTCGGTATGGCCGGCTCGCACCAGTACGCCCCCTTTCTCGGCCCGCAGCGGAAACACATGGCCGGGCTGAACCAGGTCAGCGGGACGCGCCTCGCGCGCAATGGCCGCCTGAATGGTGCGCGCCCGGTCGGCCGCCGAGATGCCGGTGCTCACCCCTTCAGCCGCCTCGATCGACACGGTGAACTTGGTGCCGTGGCGGGTGCCGTTGCGGGTCACCATCAGGGGAAGATCGAGCTGTCGGCACCGGTCTTCGGTAAGCGTGAGGCAGATGAGCCCACGGCCAAAACGCGCCATGAAGTTGACCGCTTCGGGCGTGACGAACTCGGCCGCCAGAACCAGATCGCCTTCGTTCTCGCGATCTTCCTCGTCGACCAGAATCACCATTCGGCCGGCACGAATGTCGGCAATGATCTCGGAAATGCTTGAAAGCGCCATGGTCGGATTCTACGCCGCGGGGTTGGATGCACTGGCTGGCGCGCGCTCGCCCGCCGTGAGCAGGCGCTCGCAGTAGCGCGCGATCAGGTCGATCTCGAGGTTCACCTGCACGCTCGGCTTCAGATGCTTCAAGGTGGTGACCGCGATGGTGTGCGGAATCAGGTTGATGGCAAAGTCGGTGCCCGCGGGAGAATCATCGACCTGATTCACGGTCAGGCTCACGCCGTTCACTGTGATCGACCCCTTGTAGGCCAGATAGCGACCCAGCCCCACCGGTGCCCGCACCACCAGAAGCCACGACTCCCCAACCGCTTCAAAGCGGCGCACCTCGCCCAGCCCGTCGACATGACCCGACACCAGATGCCCGCCCAACCGGTCGGCAAGCCGGAGCGATTTTTCAAGGTTGACCTCACCCGGCTGCGCGAGCCCCACCGTGCGCGCCAGGCTCTCGGCCGAGACATCAAACGACAGACGGCTGCCCTCGATCGCCACCACCGTCATGCAGGCGCCCTGAATGGCAATCGAATCGCCGATGGCGACGTCATCCAGTCCCAGCGCACCCGCTTCAACCACAAGCCGCATGCCGGTGGTGCCCAGCGGCTCGCAGCGCTCGATACGGCCGACCGCCGCGACGATTCCGGTAAACATTGCCTGATTCCCAAAAAGTCAGCCGGCGCGCGCCACGCGGGCGAGCAGCCGGACGTCGTTACCCAAGCGTTCCACCGACTGCAAGTCGAGCGCGATCCGCTCATCGAGTGAGGCCACTGCCTCCAGTTCAAACATCGGGCGTCCGCTGCCCAGAAGCGACGCGGACAGATACGCGAGCAGTTCGTCCACACAGCGCTCGCGCAGGAGCGAGGCGTTGAGTTTGTGCCCCGCCTCGACGTGGACCTCGTTGATCCCCCGGCCCGCGAGCGTTCGCATGAGCGCGGGCAGATCCACCTTGCCCGACGGATTGGGGAGCACCAGCACCTCACAGCCACGATCCCGCAGTTCGGCGGCCTTGTCCGAGCGCTCCTGGGAGCAGACGACCAGCACGTCGCCGCCCTTCAGCATCCGGGCCTGGAGGTCAACTTCCAGCCGCGAATCCACCAGCACCTTGATGGGCTGACGCCGCACGCCCTCAAGGCGCGCGGTGAGTTGCGGGTTGTCCTCGCGAACGGTACCGATTCCGGTCAGGATCGCGCAGGCACGCGCCCGCCAGCGATGACCGTCCTCGCGCGCCGCCTCACCGGTGATCCACTGGCTGCGCCCGTCGGGCAGCGCGGTGAACCCGTCAAGACTCGCGGCCACCTTCATCCTCACCCACGGCAAGCCACGAGTCATGCGCGACACAAATCCCGGATTGAGATCGGCCGCCTGCGCGCCGAGCAGCCCGCACCGCACGTCAATGCCGGCAGCGCGCAGCCGCGTGAGCCCCTCGCCGTTCACCAGCGGATTCGGGTCTTCCATCGCGGCGATCACCCGTGCCACCTTCGCCTCGATCAGCGCATCGGTGCAGGGCGGCGTGCGGCCGTGGTGACTGCAGGGCTCAAGCGTAAGGTAGACGGTGGCCCCCCGGGCGCGCGCGCCCGCATGTGCGAGCGCAATCACCTCGGCATGGGGTTCACCGGCTCGAACATGCCACCCCTCTCCCACCATTTCACCGTCGCGCACCACCACGCAACCGACCCGCGGATTGGGGGTGGTCGTGTCCATGCCGCGCGCCGCCAGTTCGATCGCGCGCAACATCCAGCGGTGGTCTTCGGAAGTGAACATCGGGCAGGCCGTGAGCCGCGGGAAGACCCGGGCCGGGAAAAATGCAGGAGCGCGATTATCACCCGAGCGGCGATACCCCCTCGGCGCGCCCGCCGCAGGACCGCCGCCGCCCGGACTCGGCCCCGCCGCCTCAGCCCCGACTCCGCAGCACCCGCCCCCGACACACTGCCGGTCGACATCCCGCGCCGGGCACTACAATGCCGCGACGCTTCGCATGGCCGGTTACCCTGGAGATCGACAATGAGTTCCGCCCACGACCGAGCGCCGGTATCCATCGGCGGTCACCTTCTCGCAGACGCCCTCCTCGCGCAAGGTGTCGACACGATTTACGGCGTGCCGGGCGAGAGCTATCTCGCCGTGCTCGACGGCTTGTGGCGTCACCGCGAAACCATCCGGTTCGTGATCTGCCGGCAAGAGGGCGGTGCGGCCTTCATGGCGGATGCCACGGCAAAACTTACCGGCAAGCCCGGCGTCGTCATGGTGACCCGCGGCCCTGGCGCCACCAACGCCTCCATCGGCGTTCACGCCGCGCACCAGGATTCGGTACCCATGGTGCTCCTCATCGGGCAGGTCGGCTCCGACTTCGCCGACCGTGAGGCCTTCCAGGAGATGGATTACCGGCGGATGTTCGCGCCCATGGCCAAGTGGGTGGCCCAAATCGAACGCGCCGACCGCATTCCTGAATATGTTGCCCACGCCTTCCAGGTGGCCACCAGCGGCCGGATGGGCCCGGTGGTGCTTGCGCTCCCCGAGGACATGCTGGCCGCCCCTGCCGAGGCGCGTGCCGCGGCCATGCACCGGCCGGTGCGCGCCGCGCCCTCGCCCGCCCAGCTTGCAGAGCTGACGCAGCGGCTCTCTGCCGCCAAGCGGCCCATCGTGATTCTGGGCGGCACTGGATGGGACGCACAGGCCTGCGCCGACATCAGGCAGTTCGTCGAAACCAACCATCTGCCCGTCACCTGCGCGTTCCGGTTTCAGGATCTTTACGACAACCGGCTGCCGAACTATGTGGGCGACGTCGGTATCGGCATCAATCCGCGCCTGGGTGAGCGCGTCCGCCAGTCCGATCTGGTCATTGCCATCGGCCCGCGCCTGGGCGAGATGACCACCTCGGGCTACACGCTCTTCCAGGCGCCGCGCCCAGCCCAGCCCCTGATCCATATCCACGCCGGCGTCGACGAGCTCGGCACCGTCTACCAGGCAGATCTGATGATTGCCTCGGGCATGCCCGAGATCGCAACCGCGCTCTCAGGTCTGCGGTTGGATGCCTCGGCCTGGGCCGCCCAGCTGGCCCCCGCGCGCGCCGACTACGAAGCCTGGCAAAGCCGCCCCACGCTCTATCAGGGCATCGAGCCGGATCTCGACCTCTGGCAGGTGATGCGCACGCTTTCCACCGTGGCGCCCGCCGATACCATCATCACCAACGGTGCCGGCAATTTCGCCACCTGGGCACATCGCTTCTGGCCCTACGCCGGGCTGCGTACCCAGCTTGCCAGCACCTCGGGCTCGATGGGCTATGGCGTGCCGGCTGCAGTTGCCGCCAGCATCGTCGCGCCCGACCGCACGGTCGTGTGTGTGGCGGGCGATGGCGACTTCCTCATGACCGGGCAGGAGCTTGCAACGGCCGTCCAGCATGGCGGCGCGCCCCTGGTGATCGTGTTCAACAACAGCATGTACGGCACGATCCGCATGCATCAGGAGCGCGAATACCCCGAGCGGGTGCATGGCACCCGACTGGTCAATCCTGATTTTGCGCGCTATTGCGAGGCGTTCGGCGGCTTTGGCGCACGGGTGGCACGCACCAGCGAGTTCGAGCCAGCCCTCCGGGCTGCCCTCGATTTCATGGCCCGCGAGCGCAGGCCCGCGCTCATCGAACTCACCGTTGACCCGCAGCACATCACGCCCAACCAGTCGCTCGAGAAGATCCGAATCGCCGCCAAGGCGCGCTGATCAGCGCCGGCGCGGTCGTACTTCCTCGATCGCGTCGGCAAACTCATCCACGTCTTCAAAGCTGCGGTAGACCGACGCAAAGCGCACATAGCCAATCTTGTCGAGCTTCTTGAGCTCTCGCATCACGAGCTCGCCCACGCGTTCGCTACCCACCTCGCGCAGCCCCAACCCCAGCAGCCGCTCCTCGATGCGATGGATTGCCGCATCCACCGCCTCGGCGCTCACCGGTCGCTTTCGAAGCGCAAGCGACATGGAGGCCCGGAGTTTCCGACGATCAAATTCTGCGCGCATGCCGTTGCGCTTGACCAGGACGGGTAGCGCGAGCTCAACCCGCTCATAGGTGGTAAATCGCTTGTCGCACTGCAGGCAGCGACGACGACGCCGGGTGGAGGCGCCGTCATCGGTCTCGCGGGTCTCGACGACCTGCGTGTCAGCATGATCGCAGAACGGGCAGTGCATGATCGCCTTCCCGCCCCGCCGCTCTCAGCGGTACACCGGAAAGCGAGCGGTGAGCTCACCCACCT
>CAMBZS010000017.1 GCA_945872335.1 Bordetella parapertussis
CGCATCACCGCAAACGACGCCTACGGCCTCGCGTGCCAGGGCGTTGGAATGCTCTGGCGAAGCGACTTCCAGAACGCGCGTCAATTGCTCACCGCGCTCGCCAGCCGTGTCGACCGCAAGGCTGCGCAAAGTCGTGCGTCCGCCTCATCGGAAGCCATCACCGCAGACACGTTCAACCGGGTTCGGCAGGCGCGTTCGCAGCGCGCCCGCACGCTGGGCATGCTGCTGATTGAACTCGACGCCGATTACGGAATCGCGCTCCGCCGCGCTCCCGACGTGAAGGCTGCCTGCCGTCACGCCTACGGACCGGCCGCAGGCCCGGTGGTGGTCTCATTACGCGAACTGCTAGGCGTGATTGGCGCCCATCAGTGGTACCTGCGGGGCATCGAGATACCCGCCGCGGGCGGACATATTCATCCGCACTACGGCGTCTTCACCCCCACCCGCACCGACTATGTCGATCTCGTTGCGAAGGCGCCCTGGCCCGCCAGCGCGGGCCGTCCCAGTCTTGCGTTTGATGTGGGAACTGGCACGGGCGTACTGGCAGCTGTTCTGGCTCGACGTGGCGCGCTCCGGGTTGTGGCCACCGACACCGACCCGCGGGCAATCGCGTGCGCAACCGAAAACATCAACCGCCTCGGTCTGTCACAGCGCGTGCAGGTGGCGCAGACGGCGTTTTTTCCAGAGGGTCGTGCCGACCTCGTGATCTGCAATCCGCCGTGGGTGCCCGCACGCCCCGGTTCGCCGCTCGAGCGCGGCATTTACGACGAAAACGGCGGCATGCTGCAGGGCTTCCTGAGCGGCCTCGCCGCGCATCTCACACCAGAGGGCGAAGGCTGGTTGATCCTTTCAGACCTGGCCGAACGCCTGGGCCTGCGAACCCGCGAGGCGCTTCTCGCTCAGATCGAAGTCGCGGGACTGGCGGTTGCTGCGCGTCATGATGTCCGACCGCAACACCCCCGAACCTTTGACGCGGGCGACCCGCTACACGCCGCGCGCAGAGCCGAGGTCACCTCATTGTGGCGATTGAAGGTCGCACTTTCATAAAGGACTCAGCAGTGGCCCTCTCCGCCCCCGTGACCGACACCATCGAAGCCAGCGGCTTTCCGCTCTGCTTCAAGGTCCTCCAAGGCGAAACCAGGCCCGAAGTACTGGGTCTCGCCGATTCACGCGACCGGTTCACCGTTCAGGCGCGCGCAATGGGTGGGCACCAGAAAGAGGCGGTGGTTACCGAGGGCGCTGGCGGCTCGGCCTGGCGCATGGTGAGTGATGAAGGGGCGGGGCTGAAGGGGACCGATCTTGCGCCCTTTCCGCTTGGCTTCATGGCGGCCGGCCTGCAGGCTGATCTGCTCAGCCGACTCTCCCAGTTGGCAGCGGCCGAGCACATTCGTCTCGAGCATCTGCAAAGCGATCTCACCAACCATTACGCATTCGAGGGCTCGTTTTTCAAGGGCACCGGGCGGGGATACGCCCATCCACCGCGCATCGCCATCCGCGCAACCACCGACGCCTCCGCCGAGCGCGTGCGCGCGCTGGTCGCCCGAGCGATTGCGGCATCTCCCATCCTTGCCGCTTGGCGAGAGCCCCTTGTGAACACGTTTGCGCTTTATGCGAACGGGCAACGCAGGGGGCTGCCTCATCTGGCTACGAGCCCTGCGCCGGACGCGATCGACCCCTTGAAGGCATGGCGGGACGTGCCACGCCCCCTGGACGCCCCTCGCCCAGCCCACCCCCTCATCGAGAAGCTGGGGCCAGCCGAACTGACCGCTGGGGTAATGCCTCCCAGCTGGCAATCGGGACGCGTGGAGATCCCCATTCATGGCACTTGTGCGCTGGACGGCGAGGTCGCGCGCTCAACCTCCTGGGCCAATCTGCCGGGTGGATCGCGCTTTGCGCTTCAAAGCGCCCGCAGTCAGAGCAATGATCATGCCCCGAGCGGTCTTGCCTACGCGTTTGCGGGTGTGGCGTTTTGTCTGATGACCCAGCTTCTCCGATATGTCGAGCATCACCACATGAAGATCCGAGCACTGCGAATCGTGCAGCATGCAGATTGCGAGGTAACCGGAGGGGTTGCGCGCGCCCATGCGCTAGACACCCATATCTTCGTCCACGGCGAGGAATCGGAAGCGGTCATGGAAAGGCTGGTCCAGATGGCTGCTGACACCTGTTATTTGCATGCGGCATTCCATTCAGCGCTCGAGTCGGTTGTGGAGATTGAGGTGAAGGCGCGGGCATGAATACGCGCTTGGTTCGGTTCAGCACGTGGCTGGGTCAAGCGGATAAGGCGACACCCGAAGCACAGTGCTCTGACGAGCGAGTCGGGGCGGATCATTAGAGGTCTGCCGAGCGGAGATGAATCTCGCGGCAGACTAACAAGCACGTATTGCTGAATGTTGCTGAATATTGCTGGACTGGCTCGTGCAATCGAGCCGCTGCCACGTTTTCGGAAAAGGGCGATCCAGCTAGCGCTGCGAGGCGCTATCGGCGGTGGTGCGCGAGCCGCTAACCCGCCGACACTTCAGGTCCGTC
Organism: Bordetella parapertussis; assembly: GCA_945872335.1. Lineage (GTDB taxonomy): Bacteria > Pseudomonadota > Gammaproteobacteria > Burkholderiales > Burkholderiaceae_E > SYIM01. The sequence continues at coordinate 2,530 of CAMBZS010000017.1, forward strand.
GTACCGCTCGGCGGGAATATAGTCACCCGTTGCGAGCCGCGACGTCCATGCTTCGATAATGCTGCGGTACCGCGCCGCAATATCGGCGCGCATGTGCAGGCGAACGAATTCTCGATGAGCGGCGCCATAGACACGGTGCGTCGCACCCTGCCAGCGACCAACCAGCCAGTCGCTGATCGCCGCGTCGATGCAGGCGCCCGAATCGGCAATGGCTGAGGCAATGAAGACCTCCGGGTCGCGCGCGACCCAGTCAAGCACATTACCGACCTGCGCAATGCCAAACTCGCGGCAGGCTCGTGAAACCCCAGGCCGACCGCCATCAATCATGGCGAACACGACGTCGGCGCCTTCTTCGTGGTGACGACGCATGAGGGCGTAGGCGAGGTCTGGTGCGTGCTGGTGCCCGCAGAAACCCGTCACAAACCGGCATTCGCGACCGGCAGCGCGCACGCCGTCGGCAAATGCAGCACGCCCTTTCAGACCGGGACGCACTTTTTCGCCCGAAAGATGGGCCACGACACCGGTACGCGAATGGAGCGCTGCCAATACACCCCCGAGAAAGGCAGAGTGTTCCTGGAGAACCTCGTAGCTTGCACAGTTGGGCGCAAGCCAGCCTCCCTGTGTGATGGCAAACGCAATCTCCGGATGGGCAGGCGCGACGCGACTCACCGGCTCATCGCCCTGGCCACCATGGGCAACCACCAGATCCCACCCTTCCCCGCAGAACCGGTTCAGCGCCGCAGCTCGCGCATCGGGCTCACGGGGTTCGATCCATACCGTGCGAATGAGATGTTCCGGCGATTGAAGGCGCGCCCGCTCCGCCCCCGCAGCGCCCGACTCATTGAAACTGCCCTGGCCTTCTGGACCGAACAGCACCACCAGAATGCGCTTGCCGCTCAAAGTGTCGCCCCTGATTCACGCACCACTGGCGCCCAGCGCTGCCATTGTGCGCGAATGAATTCGGTGAATTGAGGTGGTGTCTTTCGCCCCAGGACGAAGCCCTGCGCATCAAGCTTTTCGCGCACCTCTGACCGCGTCAGCGTCATGTTCACTGCATCGGCAATCTTCGCTGCAACGGATTCCGGAATTCCGGCCGGCGCCGATATGCCCACAAAGTTCTCTGCCACCAGATCGGGAAAGCCAAGTTCAACCACCGTAGGGACATCGGGCGCCGCAGCCACTCGCTCCTGCGAGGTGAGCGCGAGCAGCCGAAGCTTGCCGGACTTCATGAGCGGGATGTTCTGGGGCAGCGCGTCGACGGCCATCGGCAATTGTCCGCCCAGGAGATCCGTGCGCATGGGTCCCGCACCCTTGTAAGGCACATGCAGGAGCCGGATGCCCGCCTGTTTGGCAAGCAATTCGCCGACGATATGGCCGACCGAAGCGGCTCCGCCACTGCCAAACGGAACCGGGTCCTTTTGCTGGCGAGCCCAGGCAATGAACTCGCCAAGCGTGGCAGCCGGTACCGACGGATTCACCACCAACACCGTCGGCACCGCCCCCACATAAGCCAGATGCGCGAAGCTCTTGAGAGGGTCGTAGCTGGGTTTGGCCATGAGGGCGGGCGAGATCGACATCGGGGCCGAGTTCGAGGCAAGAAGCGTATAGCCATCGGCGCGAGCCTGCGCGACCGCTGCCGCACCGATGGTTGCACCGGCGCCTGGCCGATTCTCAACGATCACCGGTTGACCGAGGATTTCCGCAAGCGCCGGCGCCATCTGACGCGCCACGATGTCGCTCGCACCACCCGGTGGAAAGGTGACGATGATGCGGATGGGCTGCGAGGGCCAGGCTGCCGGCGGGATCTGCGCCACGACACGGCTGGGCCACGACGCAAGGGGCGCAAGCGCCAGCGCTACGGCCAACGCGCGGCGGGATGAGCGATCGTCTGACATGAGACAGATTCCTGTTCAACGCTTCGCGACGCTGGAAGCTGCTCAAGTGTACCGCTGTCAACGCAGCGGACCGCATCAGGCACGAGAGGGACCGATCACGCCGCGCTTTGAAGCCGCGCGGACATCGGCGACGGCCGGTGCCATGGACGAACCCATCGGGAAATTCACCGGAATTGACGGAAATCGGCGAAACCGGTTAAATATGGGAAACTTTCCCATATTTAAAACAATCCACCGAAAGGGACCTGAGACATGACTTCACTGGATTTTTCACGATTTGGCCGTTTTGGATCCGCGGGGCGGCTGTTCACGGTCGCAGTCTCGACACTCAGCCTTGTTGCTTGCGGCAGCGGGGGAGGCAGCGCCGCGCCGGGACAGCCCATCGAGGCAGCAACCGCACTCTCCGTATCGACCCTCCTCTTTGAGGAGAAGGCGCTGTCAGCCAGCGGGCAACAGGCCTGCGCCTCCTGCCACGCGAGCGAAACCGCGCACGCTGACCCTGCTGGAACCACTCTCCCGGTAGGGGGCGCTACGCTGAATCGACAAGGATCGCGCAGCAGTCCGTCAATGCTTTATCTCGAGAGCAATGGTCCCTTTCGGTTCGCATCTGATGGCGAACCGTTCGGAGGATTCACCTGGGATGGCCGCGCAAACACGCGCGCCGATCAGGCGGGCGGGCCGCTGCTTGACGCCGCGGAAATGGATAACGCCAGCATCGCGGAAGTTGCTGGTCGCGTACGCAAGCTGAGTTACTACGCCGATTTCCGCGCCGTATTCGGGCTTGGCGTCGATGCAGGGGATCTGCAAATCTTCGACACCCTTCGCCTGGCACTGGAGCAGTACCAGAAGCTTGATTCCGACTATCTGCTCTTTAACAGCCGCTATGACCGATGGATGGACGGAAGCGGCACCCTCAACGAACAGGAGTTGCGCGGGCTTGCCATCTTTGAAAACCCCGCTCGCGGCAATTGTGCAAGCTGTCACCCTAGCCGGCCAGCAAGTGATGGCGCGCGGCCGGTGTTCACAACCTTCGGCTACGCTGCCCTCGGAGTGCCCCGCAATCAGGGCATCGCGGCCAACGCCGATCCCACGTTTTTTGATATGGGGCTGTGCGGCCCCAAGCGCACCGACTTGGCAGCGCGAACCGACCTGTGCGGGAAATTCAAGATCCCCACCCTTAGAAACATCGAACTGACCGGGCCCTACTTCCACAACGGCGCAGTTGCAACCCTCGAACAGGCGGTCGCCTTTTACGCCACCCGGGATATCGATCCCCAACGCTGGTATCCGCTTGTGGGAGGCAACGTGGACCGATTCAACGATCTGCCCGTGAACCTTCGCGGCAACGTCATTCAGAGCGCGCCATTCGGGCTCCAGCCCGGTGCCCCGCCACGCCTGAGCGCGGCAGACGCCGCCGATCTGGTTGCCTTTCTGCGCACCCTGAATGACGATCAAACAGCGCCCCAAGCTTCGGCCAAAGTCGCCACACGCTAGTGCCTGCCCAATTGTTCCCCAGCCTGCGCATGTTTGGCGGCGACGATCGCATGACCATTCAGAAGCTCAGCCGACCTGAGGGCCAACCAGCGGGCGCAACAGAAATATCTGAGCGCCTAGTCTCGCTCGGCATCCATCGAACAACCTTGGGGGCAGTGCTTCGCGACTTCATGCAGCGCCAGCTGCAAGGGATGACACCAGTGATCCAGCGTACCGGGGTCACATCTGACTGAGCACGCCCGGCTGGCTGCGCAGGCTCAGCCCCGGGCGATCGAGGCGCTCAGGCGGCCGACCTGAACAGATTGCGAAGCCTGCGCCCTTTCGCATCGCGATAGACATCGAAGTCGCGATCAAGCGTGACGACGTGTTCGATGCCCAGACGCGCAGCAGCCTCGGCAATCGACGCGTCGGCCAGATCAAGCGGCAGGCTTGCAAAACGCCGGCAGATGGTCAGGACACTGTCGAGTGTCCCCGCTGGCGGCGCGTCGATCTGAAGCGCGCCGCGATGCGCCCATTGCAGAAAATCGAGCGCCGCATCGTTGTGAACCCGGCGCGCGAGAAGCGCACAAACCTCGGTGAGCACCGGCCAGGTGCCATGCAGCCGAACATGCTGGTTGCCCTCAAGCCAGGCCATGACAGCGGGATGCCAGCGATCCGTGCGGTTGAACAGCGCGATCAACGGACCGCTGTCGACCAGCGCCTGGCGTGGCGGGCGTGCGCGGAACCAGCGCGGATCGGGTTCGGCAACAGCCAGACGGGGGCGTCCGCTCATGCGCCGCGCCCAGCCTGTCGCTCGTCCCAGATTTCGGCGAGTTCCTGCTTGCGGTTCGACGCCAGCCCTGCGGGCCCTGCGTGACGCCCGAAGACCGCCTGACCGAGCGCCCAGGGCGAGTCGAGTTCGGGTTGCCGGGCCAGATAGGCGCTGAGCGCATCACGCATGATTTCGCTGATCGAACGCCCTTCCTGTTCACAACGCTGGCGAAGCGCGGCTTCTAAGGATTCAGGAAGTTTGACGGTGGTGGTCATGACAAACCTTTTTGGAATAAAAAATATATTACCATTTCCCGTGCGTCTTGAGGGACCGCACGCCGCTTTCCTGCTATCCCTGTGTGATGGCAAACGCATATCCGGGTGGCCTCGCACACGCCAGAAATCTGGTTCAATTCGGTGAGTGTCTGCCCGGCGCTTCTCACCTCGCAGACGTCGTGCCCCACCTTCACTCCAAGACGAGTCCACCATGCCGCAGTCGCTCAACGTTGTCCTGTGTTCACGCCATTCGTCGCAACTGGCGCAGCTTCAACTCACCACTGCCGTCATCGCCGGCTGGACCGGTCGCGACCAGGCGGCTGTTGAAAAACATATCCGGGAACTTGAAGAACTGGGCGTCAAGCGACCCGCGTCCACACCGATTTTTTACCGGGTGGCGAGTGCTCGCGTCACCACCGCCGAGCGAATCGAGGCAAGCGGCGACGATTCAAGCGGCGAAGTGGAGTTTGTGCTCGCCAGAATCCGCGGCGGACTCTACGTGGGCGTCGGCTCCGATCACACCGATCGCGTCATCGAGACAGTGGGCGTCACCGTTTCCAAGCAGATGTGCGACAAGCCCATCGCCTCGACCTTCTGGCCCTGGGAGGAGGTGTCTGGGCACTGGTCGCAGTTGATGCTTCGCTCGTGGATTGTCGAGAACGGCGAGCGCCGTCTATACCAGGAAGGATCGGTGACAAGCATGCTCGATCCTCTGGACCTGATCGCCCGATGGCATGACGGCAACGGCGTGCTATCCGATCACTGCCTCATGTTCTGCGGCACCCTGCCAGCGATTGGCGGTATCCGGAAATCTCCCGTATTCGAGTTTGAACTCCATGACCCGGTACTTGAGCGTTCAATCCGGCATCAATACGCGATCGATACCCTTCCGGTTTACGGCTGAAAACCGGCAACTGTCGACAACGACGGAGGGACGTCACCGATATGAGCAAGCTCCTCTCTGAGCAGGCGGAATCCGAGGCGAGCGCGGAAACGCGGGCCATCTATGCGGAACTTCGTCGGCTTTGTGGCGTTCCGATGGTGCCCCTCATTTATCGCCATCTTGCAACCATCCCGGGTGCGCTCGACTGGGCATGGTCGCTGCTGGGACCCGCCCTGCGCACCGGCAGGCTTCAGGACGCCGCCTGGGAAATGACCCGCGCCCTGCCACTCGAGCCGGTGGTCAAGCTTCCCGCGGAGGCGTTGAGCATACTGGGTGTCAGCGCAACGGATCTCGATGAACTCCACAAGCTCCTTTCAGCCTACAACCGGAGCAACCCGATCAACCTGCTCGGCTTGCGATGCCTCGCCTTGCTCGCCCAGCGGGGCCCTCACACGAAAGCTGAGCGCCCGCTGCCCGCCCACCCCAAATTCGCATGGCAGCCACCCGCACCGGTTCGTGACCTCCTGCCCATGGTGGACCCCGACAAGATTCAGGGAGACGTCCGGGCGCTGATGCACCTGCTGAACGACAGGGGAGACCCCTCCAGTCGCTCGCCGATCTGGCCCAGTCTGTACCGGCACTTCGCAGCCCGCCCGCCGCTGCTGGCGTCGTCGGCACTGGTGGTCACACCCGCATTCGAGGCTATCGACAAGGCGGCCAATGCGGTCAGGGACGATGCCGGTCAGCGGGCCGAATCACTGATCGGTTTGATCGACATCACTTGCAACATGCCGAGCCCATCGGGCGATCAAAAGGCGGCGATCGTCAGGGCGATCGATCTGTTTACCGAACGGCTACCCGAGTTGATCGCGATCGGCGCGCTGCTTGAGCGCAGCTTCCCTCCAAGCCGTCACAGCGGCAAACCGGCCTCCGGGTAAAGCCCTTGCGTACTGCGCCAACAGTCTCCTTTAGTTCAGATCAAGTCGGCGCGTGCATCCAAGGTCCACACTTCATCGCAGCCTTTCAAGGAGCGATGTCATGTTTCCGAACAATATTGGCAGCCTCGATCGCGGTATCAGGGTTGCGGTGGGCTTGGCTTTGATCGCTGCGGCCGCGAGCGGCGCGCTTGGCCTATGGGCATGGATTGGCGCCGTACCTCTGCTGACCGGGGTTTTCGGCACGTGCCCGCTCTACTCGATGATCGGCGTCAATACCTGCCGCCGGGGGAGTTAGTGCAGGGGGCACCACCGGAGCGTTTGCGATTTTTTATTGCGGATACGTTCTGCTACAGCCAGGGTATCGGTCGATCGACATTCAATCGTTGGCAATCGCTGCTAAGGTCAGACGAATCGCGCGGCCTGCGATCGCGGGCCACAGGCGCAGATAAGCCTGGCGCGCAGGCGTTCGTGGCCGAACGCTTCATCGACGCAGGAGCGCTCCGAGTTGACAGTTCAGATGGATCGACCGAAGTTCGCCTCGACCTGGGCGCAGGACTGGTGCTGACGATTCGGCGCGGGTGAGGCGTTCTTCCCCGAGGAGCGACTGTGCTCCCCAGTCGAATCTCTGCTCGCGTAGCAGGAATGCGACTCAGCGAGCGGTTACATCCAGCCGATTGACATCGGTAACGGGTCGGTCATACGAAAGGAGAATAGGATGAATCGCCTGAAGAACAAGGTCGCCATCGTGACTGGAGGCGCCGTTGGCATCGGCCGCGCCTGCGTGCAGCGGATGGCCGAGGAAGGTGCGACAGTCGCGATCTTCGACCTCCTTGAGACAGAGGGCAACGCGTTGGTCGCGGAATTGACCGCCAAAGGTTACACCGCAGCCTTTTGGTCCGTGAACGTGGTTGACGAGAGCGCGCTCAAGTCATCAATCGATGCGGTAGTCGATCGGTTCGGCGCGCTGCATGTGCTGGTGAACAACGCCGGCATCTCGGGTACCCCCAAGCCAACCGATCAGGTTACGGAAGCGGAATGGGATGGGGTGCAAGCCGTCAACGTGAAGGGCGTGTTGTTTGGGACCAAGCACGCCATTCCGCATCTTCGAAAGGCAGGAGCCGGGTCGATCATCAACCTGTCGTCGATTGCCGGCCTGATTGGTGTGGGCGGTATCGCGCCGTATCACGCCTCCAAGGGCGCGGTGCGTCTGATGTCGAAGAACGACGCCGTCACCTACGCTCGCGAGAACATCCGGGTGAACTCAATCCACCCCGGCTATATCTGGACGCCCATGGTGGAAAACCACCTGCGCGCAAGCTCCACAGATCTGGCTGCGGCCAAGGCTGCAGCCGGGGCCGCCCATCCGATCGGCCACATGGGAGAGCCCGACGACATTGCGTGGGCCATGGTCTGGCTCGCGTCGGATGAGGCGAAGTTCGTCACCGGGGCCGAAATTGTTATTGACGGCGGCTACACGGCCCGGTGATGACGCCCATTTAATTGATCGTGCACACTGCCTTCGCACGCTTCAGGCCGACGCGAAAGAGCGACATAGAAGCGCGATGCCGCCGTCAGTGCCGATCTGGCGTGCAATCGCCTTCCGGCTTCATGCGTAAGATGTCGAGATGAATCCACCCGCATCAGACCCCAACAGCTTCGACTCACTCTCGCTCTCCGCCGCTGCCCGGGAGAACCTTCGAAGACTCGGCTATCTCGAGATGACCTCCATCCAGGCGGCGAGCCTGCCCCCCGCGCTGCAAGGTCGCGACCTCATCGCCCAGGCCAAGACCGGGAGCGGCAAGACCGCTGCCTACGCACTGCCTTTGCTCGCCAAGCTGGTTGTGCGCCGCTTCACGCTCCAGGCTCTCGTGCTGTGCCCCACCCGCGAGCTGGCCGAGCAGGTCACCGCCGAAATCCGACGCCTCGCGCGCGCGGAGGAGAACGTCAAGGTCGTTACCCTTGTGGGCGGCGCGCCGCTACGCGGACAGACTGCAAGCCTGGAACACGGTGCCCATGTTGCAGTCGGAACACCCGGGCGCGTGATCGACCACCTCGAGCGCGGTCATCTCAGCCTGGATGCACTGGAAACCCTGGTACTGGATGAAGCAGACCGGATGCTGGACATGGGCTTCACGGACGACATTGCCAGGATAGCCAGCCAGTGCCCGGCAAAGCGGCAAACCCTGTTGTTCTCAGCCACTTACCCCGAAGGCATTGCCAAGCTCGCGGCGCGATACCTGCGCGAGCCTGCGACGGTGAAAGTACAGGCACAGCACGGCAGCGAGCAGATCGAGCAGCGCTGGTACGAGGTGCGCGAGGACCAGCGATTGCTGGCGGTGGCCTCTTTGCTGGAGCATTTTCGACCGGTCAGCACGCTCGCCTTCTGCAACACAAAGGCTCGCTGCCGCGAGCTTGCCGAATTGCTGCAGGCGCAGGGCTACAGCGCGCTCGCGCTGCATGGCGACCTGGAGCAGCGCGACCGTGACCAGGTACTGGTGCGCTTCGTAAACGGAAGCTGCTCGGTACTGGTTGCTACCGATGTTGCAGCACGGGGGCTCGATATCGCAGGCCTCGCCGCTGTGGTCAATGTCGATATCTCACCAGATCCCGATGTCCACCTGCACCGGATCGGCCGCACCGGTCGTGCCGGCCAAACCGGGCTCGCGCTCAGCCTGACAGCGCTGGAGGAAATGGGCTCAGCGGCGCAAATCGAACAGTTGCAAGGGCAGCCTTCCGTCTGGCACGCGCTCACCGAACTCAAGCCGGCTCCCGGGGGTCGCTTGCTGCCAGCGATGGCCACCGTCCACATCCAGGCCGGGCGCAAGGAGAAGATCCGTCCGGGTGATGTCCTGGGCGCCCTCACTGCCGACTTTGGCTACACACGCGAACAGGTAGGCAAGATCGACATCAACGAATTCGCCACCTATGTGGCCGTCAAGCGGGGTATCGCGGGCGAGGTGGTTGAACGGCTGAACACCGGCCGGATCAAAGGTCGCGCAGTGAAGGCGCGGCTGCTCTCCAATCGAGGATGACGCCGGGTTCATCATTCGCCGAAAGCAATCGCATGCGCCTCTGAAACGGCAGCCTCAAGTGATCGACCGGCAGCATACCCCGCGAGGGTTGCCGGACGCTTGACCCCTTCCACCGTGCGCGGACAGGGCTGGGGCTGGCCCAGCACCGTAGAAACCGGAATGCGCTCGGCGTAAATCGGCAGCGCGTAATCCTCATCTTCATCCACCACACCACGCGCACGGATCTTCGCCGAGGCCCGCTCGATATCCATGGCGATCACCGTCGTGGCCTTGATTTCCTGGGCTGTGGCGGGCCGGAGGCCCGCCGTACGCTGCGGATACAGACGGTCGACCATCATCACCAGGGCGCGTTCCTTTTCATGCGGATCCTCGACAAGCCGGGCTTTTCCGAAGGCCATGACCGAGCGGTAATCAGCAGAGTGGTTGTAGCCCGACCGCGCCAGCACCAGCGCATCCAGATGGGTGACCGTCAAGCATGCGGGCTCGCCATGAGCCAGGTTGCGCAGCATGCGGCTCGCGCTACTGCCGTGCCAGTACAGCCTAGCGCCCTCTCGCCAGAAGAAGGTGGGCGTACAGAGCGGTTGCCCGTCGATCACATAAGACACGTGGCACAGCATGGCTGCATCCAGCAACGCGTGGACCGTGGCGTGCTCATAAAAGCCGCGATCGTGCCGCCGCCTGACCTGATTGAGATCCGACACCGGGTAGCTCGCGTCCCTGCGGTCGTCTGACTTCATTTCGCCTCCTTCACCGCTTCGCGCATCGCCCGGCCAAGGCTCTCCTCACCCCGGGCGATCAAGGTGTCGGCGGCAGTCAGGCGATCTCGTGCTTCACGGTTCTGGCTCAACTTGGCCTTTCCCTCAATCCGCATGATCTCGACCTGAATACCGACCACCGCCTTGAGCATCTGGTCGATGTAGTCAGGGGGCGAGTCGCCCATCTTCCACGGACGGGGCTCGGTCGCCTCGTGCTCTCGCGTGAGCCTTGCCACGACACCACGGACAAATTTTTCTTCGTCCATCACGGTGAGGCGGCCATGGACATGCACCACTTCGTAGTTCCAGGTTGGCACCTGCCTGTGGGCTTCGTGCTTGCTCGGGTACCAGTTGGGCGATATGTAGCTCTCGTTTCCGCGAAAGATCACCAGAACATCTGCACCGTCCTTGCACTGCTGCCACACCGGATTGGCACGCGCCACATGCGCGGTCAGCAGCCCGTGCTCACCGTGCGCCGCGTCAAACTCGAACGGAATGTGGTTGGCGTCGAGCCCGTCGGGCCCGGTCGTGACAAGCGCGCCGAGCGGGTGCTGCCGCACGATCGCATGCAGGTCTTGCGGATGATTGATGGCGAAATGTGGGGGTGTGTACATGGGCTGCCCTCGGAAGGTGACTTAGGATAACGCCGTCTTGCAATCTTCTGGCGTTTTGACTCCGGGCGAAATCGCCTTGCCCCCCTCAGGGCAGGGGCTGGATGGGGTCGACAGCGGTTACGCTAGCGACCTATACCCCCTGTACAGCCTTCCGACCGACCCACCATGAAATTTTCCGCGCGTGCGCTGCTTCACTTCGACACCATTCGCCGGTGTGGCTCAATCAGGCAGGCGGCTCGGCAGCTCCATCTGTCATCGTCGGCGCTCAATCGGCAGTTGCTTGCAATCGAGGGCCAGGTCGGGTCGCCTCTGTTTGAGCGGCTGCATTCTGGCTTGCGCCTGACGCCAGCGGGTGAAGTGATGGCGCGGCATGCGATCCACGTGATGCAGGATTCGCATCGCATGACTGCCGAGTTGCAGGCGCTGCGGGGACTGCATGCCGGGCATGTCGATCTGTTCACGGTCGAGGCGCTTTCCCACGCCGTCGTGCCAGCTGTACTCAAGCAAATGGCAGATCGCCATCCAAAGGTGACTTTTCGAGTTGGCGTCGGTGGATCCCGGTTTGCGGCCGCCCGCGTGATCGAAGGAGACGCAGACGTGGCATGGGGGTTTATCCACGAGCGCCAGATGGGCCTGAGACAGTTGGCGGTGGTCTCGTGCGAGATCGGCGTCGCGGTCCAGCCCGATCATCCCCTCGCGCGTCTGAAGTCGGTGCGCTTTTCTCAGTGCATGCGCTTTCCCATGGTGCTGCCTGCGGTGAGTGGGCTCTTCTGGTGCCCGGGCGCCGGCGACCCGATGCGGCAAGCGGTATCGCTTGAGGTACGGGCAGAGAGCGGCATCGTTGGCGATCGCTACGCGCTGGGCAAAGGCGCTTATTCCGACACGCTGCCGCCCAAGGCTCGCCATCTCACCTTCATCACACAAGACGGCATTGATACCGCGGCTGCCTGGCAAGAGGCGGCGGGGCTTCCGGTATTTAACGCCATGCTCACCCGGCGAAACGTGCTGTTGTCGGGCATGACCGCGCAGGCCTTGAACGATCTCGTTGGTCGGCGTTTTCGGGTGGGAAGCATTCTTTGCGAAGGGCTTGAACTCGCCACGCCCTGCGGGCGTCCTTCGGCGCTGGCTTCGATCGATGGGTTCGAAGAGGCATTCGATGGACGCGGCGGGCTGCGGGCGCGGGTCATCGAGGGCGGGGTGCTTCGAACCGGGGACCGGTTGACCGCTGGCGGTCTGTTCCAGCCGCTCGACACACGCGCGTAGCCCAGGGCTACGGCCGACACATCACGCTAGAGCGCCTGCACCCGACTGGTCTTGCGCTGCCCATCGGAATCGTCATGCGCCCGGCTGGTTGCCAGGCGCAGCACCTCGCCATAGCCCGTGGCAAGTTCCATTCGCGGCCTCAATCCGGCCTCGACCAGCCAGCGGTGAAGCTGCGGCAGCTTCCAGCACGGGCAATAGATGAGCAGATGGTGCTCCAGATGGTAGTTCACCCAATACGGCGCCCAAAGCGCGCGCTCCCACCACCGGGCCAGGGTGGTTCGGGTGTTTCGCAAGGGATCCTCTGAGTCGCCCACCACGGCGTGTTCGGCGATATTGCGAATGCGGCTGGCGAGTTGATACCAGGTCATGAGCGGCACCAGCCACAGCAGGGGATACGCCCAGAATCCGCCGAGTGCCGTCATGACCGCTGCGAGCGTTGCATTGAAGAGCAGAAACGGCGCTTCCGCTTGCCAAAGGCACACGACTCGTTCGCGCGTCGAGCCTTCACCCATGCTCTGCCTGAACTGGGCGAGCCGCCGCTGATAGCCGGTGAGGCCCAACAGGTCGCGACGGATCTTGCGCCGCAGACTGGCTTTTGAAATGGGAAAAGGTGCTGACAATTCCAGATCGGGATCGCGTGCGGTTTGCGTATTGCGATGATGCTGAAGGTGATAGGGCCGATAGAGCTTCATATCGGCACCGATCGGCGCACCGCACACATATCGGCCAACCCAGTCATTGAGCCTCGGCGAATCAAAGAGCAGCCGGTGGGCAGCGTCGTGCATCAGGATGGCGAGCCCCAGTTGGCGTCCTCCGATCACTGCAACCGCAATCAGGTAAGTGAGTGGATTGGGCCACCACACCACCAGCAGCATCGCCGCGATGATCACCAGCCAGGCGTGCGCAACCAGGCAGAGGCCCACCAGATTGGAGCGCTGACGGCAGTGCTGCTGCTGGGCGTCCGTCAACAGGGTTTGGCCGAACAGGTGGGAAGACGACATCGTTGGCTGTCACCGCGATTCGGGCGGGGCAAAGCCCTTAGTGTGGAGGCAAAGACCGAAGTGTGCCACCTGACCGAAGTGATCACCAGGAACATGGCTGGAAGGACTCGGCGGCCACGCGAGGGGCCGCTCTTCCAGCTTGTAGCTCAGAGGCCCGGGATTGATGATCGGCACCGGCAGGCGCTCAGCGAAGTAAGCATGCGCCTGATGCATCGTAGTTGAACCCAACAAGATAACGTCGGCTCCGTCCTCCTCGACACAGCGCATCGCTGTCTGGGAAAGCAGCGGGAACAATTCCCCTTCCCTGCCGGACAAGAGACTCTGGCCGTCGGAAGGTACTCCGATGCTGCGCGCCGATACGCATCGGTCTTGCAGGCGGAGTTCCGCGATGGCACGGCGGTAGAGGTGGCGATGGCGCTCCCACAACATGAGGATCGAAAGCCGCTCGCCCAACGTCAGCGCAAACAGCATCGAAGCGCGTCCGGGACCAACCACCGTAATCGAGAGCAGTGACCGCAATCCCAGCAGGCCTGAGTCGCTCATTTTGTCGATGCAGATAGCGTCATAGCCTTCGGCTTCGGCGTTCCGGCCCGCATCGATGATGGAAACATCAGCCAACACGGCGTCTTGCTCACTTGTGTACCCAGCCGGAGCGGCGCGGACCGGGCGAAAGTCGAGTGTGACGTCAGCGCTACCGCCTGAAATCAAGGGGGCCGTCCAACAAGCCCCCGGGACTACCAAAAAACCTTGTTCATAGGTACGATCATCGATCATGAATGCAAACGGCGACTCCTCATCCTTTAGCGCGGTCAAGTCAGCCGACCGCGCGCTCGACATCCTCGAGTTCTGCGCGCAGCGCCGCGAGCCGGTTGCGCACGCCGAACTCGCGGCGGCACTCGGCATCCCGAAAAGCAGCGTGTCTGCACTGCTGTCGAATCTTGTCGACCGCAATTACCTGATATTCGACCGCTACACCAGAGGCTACGCGCTCGGCGCCGCGGTCGTTTTGTTGTCGAACAGCTATCTGCGCGAAATCGATCTCGCTCGAATCGGGCAGGAAGTGACGCAGGCGCTTGCATCCGAATTTTCGGAAAGCGTCGCACTTGCCGTGAGCGCGGGACCCCGCGTACTGGTCCTGGCGCGACACAACTGGGTGCAGCCGCTCATGTACTCGGTAGACATCGGCGACACAGTTCCCGTGCATGCTTCAGCAACTGGCAAGGCGATCCTGGCTCACGCGACTGCACAGCGACGGACAGCGATGCTGGCAGGCAAGCGACTTAAGCCTGTCACGCCTGCAACGATCACTAGTCGCAAAACGCTCGATCGCGAGCTGATGCAGATTCGCCTAGCCGGCGTCGCGTTTGCGCGCGAGGAACTAGTGACGGGCATCGTAACAGTAGCCGCGCCGGTATTCGACGCAAGTGGCGAAGTCACGGCAGCCTTGGGCGTTATCGTCCCTACGCCGCGTATCCGGCCTGGAAGCCTGGATAGGGTGACTGAACGGATTCGAAAGGCGGCGGACGGTATATCGCAGCGACTCGGCGCTCCGGTGCAATCGCAGGCCGCGGCAGGGCGTATCAAACGTCACGCAATCAAGTAATTGCAACGAGCGTCACCGATATCTGAGCCAACTGGTGGGATGCGTCATTCTTCGCAGGCCATCCGCCCACCCGCGGCTGGGATGTAGTCTGTTCGCGGGCGGCTCACTGGTGCTTCGGGCGGTGCCCTCGCCAAGTGCGGTCAGGCTGCAGTGTTCCAAGCCATGTGGTCGTTCAAAGTACAAGGGCAAACTACCACGCCCCCTGACTCGCACTGACCTACGCCGCCTCGAGCGCGCGCGCACAGCCTTAGGCTTCTTGGCAATGATGTTGAGCGAGACCCACGTCGCTCCGCGCGGCGTACTGTTTCCGCACGAGCCGTGTCGATCTTTGCGCGCAAGAACGTAATTGTATTCCCGCGCCGGCCTCTGACGATCGATGAATTCCCGCATCAATTCCCTAACCACCTGAGACGCTTGGCGATGACTGGCCTCCGCCTCCGCCATAAAAGCGTCGCGCAACTCAGGTTCCAGCTTCATGGTGAATACGGCGTCTTTTGACTTCACTCGCCCCACTGAAGAATACCGTCAAAGTCAATACATTTTCATCACCCCGGAAATCTGAGCCAAGACCGCATCACAAACATTGCCGACGGTGTCTGGCGCCTGGGTGACGGGCGTCTTGAACCGGTGCTGCTCGCCCGCAGCCTGATGCGGCTGTGGGCCGGGTCATCGATCGTTGACGCCGCTCACTTCCTACCCATCTCCGGATCTGTAGCGGAGGGCCGAAGTGCATGCAAAATCGCTCCCTCGGCACGGAATCGATAGGCCTCTCTTTCAGAACCTAAGAGTGATCAGAGCAATCGCTGAGGCGGAACGGAGCGGAAGACTGGCTTGGTTGGGGTGATAGGGCGAGTTCATTGATAAATGACGGTAAGACCGGAAGCGCCTAGGCCGCCGAAATCCCGCCGTTGACGCTAATTGTCTGCCCGGTCAGTCGCGCTGCAGCCGGGCTTGCCAGGAAGACAACCAGCTGCGCCAGGTCTTCGGGCTCGGCTACGCCCAGGGCTGCGCGATGCACGGCTTTTGAAAAAAGCCTCGAGGCGAACGGGTCGCGCATCACCTTGTCAAAGAGCGGCGTGTTCTGGACGATGCTAGGAGTGACGCAGTTCACACGGATTCCAGATCGTCTCGCTTCAAGGGCAAGCGTGCGGCAGAACATCGCTACCGCTGCCATCGCTGCTCCGATGGAGCACTCGCCGGGCGTGGCGACTTTGGCAGCGTCCGACGCCACACAAATCATCGAACCGCCTCCCTCGGCCATCATGTGCGGCAGCGCAGCCCGCAGTGGGAGCAGAATGCCCGAGGTGATGCTTCCTATGATCTCCGGAACCCGCTCGATCGGGGTTTCATGGAGCAGGCACGGCATCGGGTCGCCCGCAGCCAGGCTCACCAGGGTATCGATGCGACCGAAGTTCTCGATCGTGCAGCCCACCACCCGAGCGCTCGCCTGGGGGCTCGACAGATCGGCGGCTTCGAACCGGACATCGGATTCAGGGTGTCGGTCGGCGAGCGCCTTGCGCGCGGTTTCGCCACGATCAGCGTTGCGGCCCACGATCATCATCTTTCTGACCCCTGCATCGAGCAGTGCGTATGCAACGGCTAATCCGATGCCGGCCGTAGCGCCACAGACAAGGGCTACGGATTCCTGGTGGGTACGGGCCATGGGTATCTCGACTGCCAGGGTCAGGGAATCAGCCGCTGTTTGCGCATGCGCGCGAGATGGCTGAGAAAACTCGCTTCCGTTCCGATCACTGCATCAAAACCATGCTGCCGCGATTTCAGTATCGACGACATCACATCCCATTCGGTGCCAAAAAGAAAGTCGCCAAAGGTCCAACTCGCAATATCGCTCAGCCGCGTTGAACGCAGCCGATGACGGCTCACCAGGCGCTCCCAGTCGCCCTGCGCGTCGCCCATCGATTCGCGCAAGGGGCGCGCGCCAGACACACCCGGTTTGATGCTGAAGAAATCAGCGATAGCCGGCCACAGCTGCCGCCAGCGGAAATAGTCGGCATTGATGATGTTGAAGTCCTGATTGGCGCACGACGCAGTGACTGACGACCAGATCTGGGCGTTGGCCAGCAGGGTTGCATCGGTGGCCTGCGTGATCGCGTTGAAAGCCACCTCGCTGCCTGGAAAGTCAAATGGCAGGCCGCGCTCGCGACAGAGCGTTGCATACGCGGCCAGCGTGGACACGCAGTTGTAGGGCTGACCTAAGGAAAGACCGACGACGATATGTGGCCGGACCGTTGACCAGGACCAGCGCCGCCCGCGCTGGAATTCGACCATCCAGTCGTGTTGGCCAAAATACCAGTTGGGTCCTGCATGTCGGGCCTGGTGTTCAACCGCGGGATTGGGGAAGGCGCCCAGATGGCTGCCATACCACTTGGTGCCGTGGACCAGACATACATGCCGCAGTTCGTCTGCATGGGCGACAAGATGCTCGAGCGTATTGCGCAGCACCCGAACGTTCAGTTCGGTTTCGGTTGCCGGGTCGCGATGCCCGACGCGGGCCGCAAAAAACAGGTGGGTTGTGCGTGTCAAATGGGGGGCAGCTGCGATGCAGCGTGCCTCATCGGACACATCGACCGGCAGATGGTGGAAGCGCGGCGATTCATGGGCAAGCGCACGACGCGATATCCCGGTGACCTCCCATCCCGTCTCGAGCAGGCGATCGACCAAATGGGCGCCGACCAGACCGCCTGCGCCAACCACCAGCGCATGCCGCGAACTGCCGCGAGCCCCGCTCGAGTTCACGTCGCGCGCCAACTCGGCAGAACAGTCATCTCATTGATCCGTTCGAATTCGGCCTGCACAGGCATGCCCTCGCGCACATCGGCAGGCGCTACCCCGGAGATCATGCCCGGTATCAGACAACCGACCTGCTCTTCAAGCTCCACGATTCCGGTTACGAATGGAATTTTCGACTGCCACACCGGATCGACCGAACGGTGAACCACGATCCAGCTGAACAGTCGCCCGCGGCCCGATACATCGGTCCAGGTGAAGCGGGTGGATCGGCAATCGGGACAGGCTTCAGTCGGGAAGAAGCGAAAGCGCGCGCAGTCATCGCAGCGTTGCAAGCGGATCTTGCCTTCTGCGCAACCGTCCCAGAACGGGCGCGTGAGCGGTGTGACGATCGGCGCGGGACGGGTGGTGTAGTAGCTGGACATCCGTTTACCTTCCAAGGATGAGTGCGCTGCCGGTCGCCGTTGCGCCGCCGGCAGTCACTAGCCCCAGACGGGCACCTTCGACCTGACGAGCACCGGCTTCGCCACGCAGCTGGCTTACCGCCTCCACAACGCTATTGAGCCCATGAATGTAGGCCTCCGACAGGAGGCCGCCATGGGTGTTGATCGGCAGACGGCCCCCTCGGCTACCCGCGCCCGAGCGAAAGAAGTCGCCCGCGCCACCCTTTTCAATCAGGCCGAACCCTTCCATCTGACCGATGACGCTATAGGTGAAGCAGTCGTAGATCTCGGCGAAATCGAGGTCGTGTCGGCTGATTCCAGCTTTGCTGAACAGCCGGTCGGCGTGCACTTCGGCATAGGTTACCGTGGTGTCCGGAGCGAAATTGCCCCACATTGAGCCGCGATTGCGGGGACCTGCCGACGTGAACCCAGACAGGATCTGGACTGGCTGCTTTGCAAGGTCACGAGCCCGCTCAGGACTGGTGATCAACAACGCGCACGCACCATCGGATTGCAGACAGCAGTCGACCACGTGAAAGGGCTCGGCAACCCAGGGTGAGCGGTGATAGTCCTCGAGTGCCATCGACTTGTGTCGCATTTGCGCGCGCGGATTGTCGAGCGCCCACTGCCTCTGCGCGACTGCAATCGCACCAAGATCATCGTTCGTGGTGCCGTAACGGTGCATGTGGCGTCTGCAGAGCAGCGCGAATTCCTGGGCGGGCATGGTAATGCCGGCGGTATCCAGAAACTGCTGTTCCGCATCGGTATGCACGCCGAAGTCGGACAGGAGCTTGCTGAATGAGGCCCCGCCATACCGTTGTCCGGATGCGCCGTTCAAGGCCCGATAGGCGAGCACGTAATCTGCCTGACCGGTTGCCACGGCCATGGCAGCCTCGAGGACGATTCCGCAGGCCATGAACCCGCCGGCGGCAAAGTCGGCATAGTGATTGAGTCTGGCAAGCCCCAGGTCGGTTGAAATCACCGAACTTGGAACCGAGTCGCCGAGACTGAAGCTCGTTATTCCGTCGACCTGTGAGGGCTCAAGCCCCGCATCCGCGATCGCGTTGTTGCAGGCTTCGAGCGCAAGCGCTTCGACGGTACGGCCGGAGTTGCGCGTGTAGTCGGTCCAGCCGATGCCTGCGATGGCCGCCAGCGGCTTGCTTGTCATCGGTGAGTTCTCCCTGTTTTCATACGCTCAGCATGGCTCGGATACGATCGGATTCACGCTGCGCCTGATCGCGCGGTGCGTGATAGATCACCCGGCCGTGATCGAGCACATAGATCACGTCGGCAACGCTGAGGCTGAAGCGCAGGTCCTGCGCGGCCATCAGCATGGTCTGACCTTTGTCCTTGAGGCTGCGGATCATCCCTTCCAGGGATCTCACCACGATCGGGGACAGTCCCTCAGTCGGCTCGTCAATCAACAGCAGCCTGGGATTGCCGACAAGGGTTCGTGCAATCGTCAGCATCTGCTGCTGTCCCCCGCTCAACAGTCCGCCGCGTCGCTTTCTGAATTCAAGCAGCGGCGGGAAAAGTTCATAGACCGCAGTCAGGCTCCAGGGGGCACCCCCTCGCTCGGCAACCTCCAGGTTCTCCTCGACGGTCAGATCGGCAAATACTCGCCGGTCTTCGGGCACATAACCGATACCGGCTTGCGCTACGCGATGTGCCGGCCATCCTGTGATGTCGATGCCATCGAAGCGCACGCTTCCGGCTGAGGGTGGCACGAGCCCCATGATCGACTTCAGGGTTGTCGACTTGCCCACACCGTTACGGCCAATCAGGCAGACCATCTGCCCGACGCCGACATCAATATCGACATCGAACAGCACATGCGCGGGCCCGTAGTGGGTATTGATGCCCCTGCATTCAAGCATCGTGACCCTCGCCGAGATACACCTGCTGAACCCGGTTGTCATGGCGGATCTCGTGCGGCGAACCGCATGCCAGCAGCCGTCCCTGATGGAGCACGGTGATGCAGTCCGAGTTGTCGAACACCATATCGATATCGTGCTCAGTGAAAAGCACGCCTATGTTCCGCTCTGAAGCCAGCCGGCGAAGGATTTCGATGACGATTGCACGCTCGCTGGTGCTCATGCCCGCGGTCGGTTCGTCCAGCATCAGCACTCGCGGCTTGCCAGCCAGGGCGATCGCAAACTCCAGACGCTTGCGGTCGCCCGCAGCAAGCTCGCCCGACGGGCGTTCAGCCATGTCAGCGATACCTACCGACTCAAGCAGGTCGACTGCTTCGCTCCAATGCCTTTTCCCAGCGATGGTGAACAGGCGTCGGCAGTCACCGCGCTGCGCCATCAAGGCAAGCTGGACGTTCTCACCTACGCCCAGTCCGGTGAAAATACTGGTGATCTGAAACGAGCGCGCGAGCCCCATCCGCGCGCGCAGATGAGGCGCAACGCTGGTGATCCGACGACCCTCAAAGATGACTTCTCCCCGGGAGGGGGTCAGCAATCCGGTTGCACAGTTGAGGAAGGTGCTCTTGCCGGCACCGTTGGGCCCGATGATGGCGTGGATCTGACCCGGTCGCAGTTCGACCGACACGCCATCGAGCGCCTGGAAGTCGCCGAACTGCTTGGACAGATCGCTCGCTGCAAGGATGGGCTCAGGGTTCACGATCGCCTACCTGCAGCGGAGCGCCAGTTCTGAATCGCGCCGACGATGCCGTTTGGAAGAAACAGCACGACCACCAGAACGATCGCTCCGAAGATCAGCAACGGGTAATCGGACATGGTGGTGATCACGAAATTTGCGAACACGAAGAGGGCAGCCCCTACCACCGGTCCCAGGAACGTGTGGATACCGCCGGCAAGTGCCATCAACACCGGCTCTGCCGACTGGGTCCAGTGCAACAGCGACGGAAATGCCATCTGCTGGATAGGAGCGCGCAATGCGCCGGCAACGCCCGCGAAAGATCCGGCAATCACAAATGCTGCGAGTTCGTAGTTGCGAACGCCAAGGCCGACGAAAGTAGCCCGTTGCCGATTTTCGCGGATGGCGTGCAGCGCCTGGCCAAAGGGTGACAGCGAGATGAGTCTAAGAAGCCCCAACGAAACCAAGACAACCGTGAGGGAAAACAGGTAGTAATTCTGCGGTGCAAGCAGCCAGTCGGGCGGCATCACTGGCAGGCCATCGTCGCCGCCAGTAAACGAATACCAGCCCATCACAATCGTATGCAGCAACTGGCCGAAGGCAAGCGTAAGGATTCCAAAGTACATGCCGGTGACACGCACCGCAAACCAGCCCACGATCAGCGCGATCAGCCCGGCAAATACGGGGGCGGCGAAAAGACCGATATGCACCGGGACGCCGACCTTGGCCGCGAGGATTGCAACCGTGTACGCGCCGATACCGTAGTAGGCGGCGTGCCCAAACGAAAGCATGCCGGTCTGCCCCAGCAGCAGGTTGTAGCTCACCGCGAACAGCGCCATGATCAGAAAGTCGATCGCAATGAACAGGTAGCTGTCCGCAAGCACCAGCGGCAACGCATACGCCAATGCAATCGTTGCCGCAACCGCCATGCTTGAGCGTGCCAGCCTCATGTTGCCCTTCCCAGCAGGCCCTGCGGGCGCACGACCAGTACGACACACAGCACCAGGAAGATGAAAGCGATTGCGAGTTTCGGTGCAAACAGGATACCCACCGAGTGCACGACGCCGATCAGAAGCGCGCCAACCAGCGCTCCCATGACGCTACCCACGCCGCCGATAATGATGACGGCAAACGATTCGATGATGATGGAGCTGTCCAGCCCCAGCGAGACCGACCCGGCGGGGGCCGCGAGTGCGCCGCCAAGCCCGGCCAGGCCCGCGCCCAACGCGAACACCCGGGTAAACAAGCGTTGCACGTCGATCCCGAGTGCGCCGGTCATTTCGCCATCTGAGACTGCGGCACGGACGGTTTTGCCGAACCTTGTTCGGGTGAGCATCAGGTGCAACACGATGGCGAGCAGCACGCCTGCAATGATCAGCACTAGGTTGTAGCTTGGAAACGGCATGTCGAATACAAACACGGCACCGTCTAGGCCATCGGGGCGATGAACCATGTAAGTCGACCTGCCCCACAGCAGCTTGATGCCGTCGGCCACGATCAGCGTGACCGCATAGGTCAGGATCAGCTGATACTGATGCGGCCGCGTCGAAATTCTGCGAAGGAGCTGCGATTCGATCAGCGCTCCAAAGCCCGCCACGACCAGAGGCGCCACGACAATGGCAAGCGCGAGCCCCCAGTTTCTGTTGCCCACCCACTGGGTAACGCTGTAGGTGACGTAGGCGGCCAGCATGTAGAAAGAGCCATGCGCAAAGTTGGCAATGCGCATGGTTCCAAAGATCAGTGTCAGGCCTGCTGCGACGACAAACAGCAGCATGCCGCGGCTGACGCCGCTAAGTGCCTGGATCAGGATCTGATCGATCATGTCGCCTCATGTCGGGCTGGTGAGCCGGACTGGTAACTGCAGCAAGGGGGCGCTTGAACGGTCGTAGGTTCCGGGCGTCCCGGGGTGACCCGAGCGCCACGGACCCAAGATGGTCAACCCTTTCGAGAGGCCCTGACCTCGTCTTCGCTCGGCCAGATTTTCTGGGCTGGTACGCGCGAGACGTCGGCGAGAATCTTGAAGGGGTAGCGCGAGTCGGTCGTAGTGCGACCGATGAATGACGGGACATCTGCCTGGTGGTCGATGCCCCGGAACGAGACCTTGCCGCGCAGCAGATCGAATTCCGTCGTTTCGATTGCCTTGGTCAGCGCCTGGGCCTCGACCGATCCAGCCTTGCGGATCGCGGCGGCATAAACCAGCATCGACTCATAGGCCATGATCGCCCAGTCTGCCGGCCAGTCATTGAAACGTGCACGATACCGCTCAGTAAAGCGGGCGATGGCTTCGCCTTGCAAGGCGAAGAAGGGGGCCCGCATCTGGCCATAGACGCCATTGGGCATGTCCTGACCGAGCGCCTTCAAATCATCCATGAACAATAGCGTTCCGACCTTCATGCGATCGAACAGCCCGTAGGGCTTGGCCTGCCTCGCAAAGCCAACGAAATCTGCGCCCCACAGATATGAGAAGAGCACATCGGGTTTGGCTGAAGTGAGCCGGGTGATGAAACTGGAATATTCGGGTTCGCCCAGCTTGGGCCAGGCCTCGGCAACAAAGGTCGCCGACGGGTTGACCGTGGCGAGCCTATCCTTGAAATATTTCAGGGTCTGGTGAGAGGCTTCATAGTCGCCACCGATAAACGCGAAGCGCTTGCCCATGGGCCCCAGCACCTCCGCCATTGCTCGTGCCTCCATCAACCCGCTTGGCACCAGCGTGAAGAACTGAGGGTGGAAAAGTTCCATCGGCAGTCGCGGCGTATTGGCCGTGGTCATGATGACGGGCTTCTGGTACTGCTTGGCCACTGCTGTCACGGTCAGCCCGACCGCGCTCGAGTTGGGCCCGATCAGGATATCGACATTTTCGCGGGTGATTAGGTCGCGTGTGTGTGTCGTGCCCAGATCGGGCTTGAGCTGTGAGTCGCGAGTGAGCAGCACAAACTTGCGCCCCAGCACGCCGCCGGCTTCGTTGATATCGGCCACAGCCATTTGGGCGCCCTGAAGTGTCGAGCGCGTGAAAGCGGCCGCGATACCGGTGAAGTCGGTGGTGAGTCCGACCTTGATGTCGCCCGCCTGGGCCCAGGCTGGAGCGACCGAGGCGATGGCTGCTGCCGCGCCGCCCTGCTTGATGAAGCCGCGGCGCGGCGCGGACTGAAGGATTCTCGATTTCATGCGGTGTCTCCCTGAGTGGTGGATGTACAACCGGAACGGTTCGGGCAGGATCCGGATATTGGATTTGTTTTTCTGTCGCTAAACTAAGAGCGGCCAGAATTGCTGTCAACCACGGGAAAACCGTTTTCCGACATCGCGATGCGATGCGGGCAATTCAGGTGCTTCGAGGCGATCAGTACGCCCGCGCAATCGAGATTTCGACATGCTTGAACTTCCGATTACAGATAGAACCTTCGGCCGCGCCCTTTTCGAACAGGCGGCAAGACAGGGCGACCGTCCGTTCCTGCTGTTTGATGACAGCCGCTTCAGCTATTCCGACGCCTTGCTTGAGTCGCGTCGGCTGGCGCGGGGTTTACGCGGCATCGGTGTGCGGCACGGCGGGCATGTGGCTGTGCTCATGAACAATCATCCGGACATGGTCTGGACCCTGTTCGCGCTCGGGATGCTTGGCGCGGTTGCGGTCCCGGTGAATGCCGCAGCCAAGGGTGACCTGCTCGCCTACTTTCTGCGTCACTCGCGATCATCCGTGCTGATCGTTGACGACGATCTCATACCTGCCGTACTTGATCGAGCGCCAGATATCCAGACCATCGTAGTACGACGATCTGCCAGAGCCGGGGGCGATGGCTGGCCGCAGGACCAACGCGCCTGGACCGAGCTCGACGCCTTGCGGACGCCGGGCGATGCCGACCTTCCAGACGACGCAGCGCGTTTCTGCGACACGCAGCTGATTCTCTACACGTCGGGAACGACCGGTCCATCCAAGGGCGCGATGTGCAGCCACGCCCAGGAGCAGTCGGGAGGTCTCACAATGGCTCAGCAGTTGCAGTACACGCCGGATGATGTGCTGTACACCTGTCTGCCGCTCTTCCATGCCAACGCACTGCGCGTCACCCTCACCGCAGCCCTCTGGTCAGGCGCATGCGTTGCGCTTGCCCGCCGATTTTCCGCATCGAATTTCTGGACGGATATCCGCAGGTTTGGTGCCACCGAATTCAACGCTCTGGGTGCGATGGCGAACATCCTGATTCAGGCACCACCTGCCGATCAGGATCGTCAGAGCCGCCTTCGAATCTGCAACATCGTTCCCGCTTTCCCAGATGACAAACGGATCGAATTCGAACGGCGCTTTGGACCAAAGGTCACCTCGCTGTATGGCAGTACCGAGATGAACTGCCCGCTGTATGCGACCGATGCCACGCCTGCTGCCAAGTGGCCGACCTGCGGGCGTATCGTGCCGCCTTACGAAATGAAGGTCGTTGATGATGACGATATCGAACTGCCACCTGGGAAAATCGGCGAGTGGCTGATCCGGGCGAGCGAGCCGTGGCAAGCGTTTCAGGGCTACCTCGACATGCCAGCGGAAACAGTGGCGGCATGGCGTAACGGCTGGTTCCATTCTGGCGACCGCGGCTATGTTGATGCCGACGGCTACTGGTACTTCGTAGACCGCAAGAAAGAAACCGTTCGCCGTCGCGGCGAGAACATTTCATCGTACGAGGTCGAACTGTCGATCTGCAAACACCCTGCCGTTCTAGAAGCTGCAGTCGTTCCGGTCGCATCCGAACTCGGCGAGGATGATGTGATGGTCTACGTGGTTTTGCGCGACGGCCACACCCTCACCGAGAACGAACTGGTACGGTTCTGCGAAGAGCAGATGGCCGCGTTCATGGTGCCGCGGTTTGTGAGCTTTATTGATCGACTGCCCAAAACGCCCTCCGAGAAGATCGAGAAATACCTGCTCAAGCGCAAGGCAGAGGAATCGCGCACCGAACTCTGGGACCGAGAAAAGGTGCTGGGTCGCATCCGTTCACGTTAAGCGGAGCTGTGGCTCGCTCAGGAGCTTTCACAATGTCAGGAATCATTGCAGGCCGTTTGCTCGAAGTTGGGGTTGCGGTGGACAGGCTTGATACGGCGAGCGGTCATTTCTCGCATTGGCTTCGTGCGCCGGTCAGCGCTCCGGTCGAAGAGCGTGAGTCGTTCGGGCTTCGATTCACAATGTGCCGTGTTGCACGTGCCGACTTCGAGATCATGGAGTCGATCGATCCGACGGGGTTGGTCGCGCGCTTTGTTGCCCGCAACGGCGAAGGCCTGCACCACATCGCGTTCGAGGTCGATGACGCCGAGTCGGCCATGCGCACGCTGCGGCAGGCAGGGGTGCCGGTACTGGGCGGCCCGGAGCCTGTTCGTCTGGCCAATCTGAAGGCGTTCTTCATTCACCCCTCCTGCTTTGGCGGCGTCCTGGTCGAGTTCGTTCAGAACCTGCATCCATGGCTTGATGGGGTGACGTATCAAGCCACCGATGGGCCTCCCGGTATCGATGCGAGGCGTATCGCAGGTCTGACAGCAGTGGTATCCGATGTCGATGCGGCCGCGGGTGCCTTTTCGGCGTTTCTGGGGGCCAAGAGTCTTGGGGCTGCTACCAGTCCGTGGATCGAGGGCAAGGCACTGAGGTGTTTAATCGGCGATATCGCTCTGACGCTCATACAGGCCGGCGAAGCCGCCAAGCCGGGTCTACGGTACGTCACGATCGAGGTTGAGGATCTCGAAGGTTCGGCGTCAGGATTGCTCAGTCGCAATGCGCGGGTGCGCCACACGAATGCGCACGATGGATTGCCCGCGGTTTGGGTCGAGCATCCAGATCTTCACGGCACACCAGTCGAATTGATCGCTACACCTTCTTGATCGGGCAAAAGCGTCGCGCCCAAGGGCGATCGGTTAGCGTCCACCCAATCTTCGGCACAAAAAACGTCCAATCGCCCTGGTTGAGCACCGCCACGGCTTCGGAACCGGCCTGCGCCAGCACCGGGCTGGGGCTGCGTTCAAGTTCTGTGATGCTCACCGAGCGGGAAGCGAGAACCTTTTCCAACCAGGCGCAGGGTGATGTTCTGTGACGAGGTCTGGAACAGCTCTGCCATCATGGCTCGAGAAGGCGCTGCCAGTCGGGTACCTCGCCCTTCTCGACCCAGGCTTCGCCCAGTTCCGTGATT
>CAMBZS010000018.1 GCA_945872335.1 Bordetella parapertussis
AAAACATCATGAGAGACTTTGGCGATGAGTACGTTTAAAACTCGTATCAGTCACGACCCAGGACGCCGCGGCGGCCGCGCCTGCGTGCGCGATCTGAGGATCAGCGTCGGGGATGTGCTGGAGTGGTTGTCCAGCGGCATGTCTCCCGAACAGATCCTCGCAGACTACCCGGAGCTTTCTCTGGATGACATTCGTGCTTGCCTGGCGTACGCCGCCTCCAGAGAAGCGCATGAGGTTCGGATTCCGGCCGTCGTGTGAAGCTGCTGCTGGACGAAAACATATCCCGCAGGATCGTTCCTGCATTACAAGATCGATTTCCCGGATCCAGCCAGGTCGCCCTGCTGGGCTTCGAGCGCGCTTCTGATGCGCAGTTGTGCGATTTCGCTGCGGATCAAGGCTTCGTGCTGTGCTCCAAGGATGATGACTTCCAACGCCTGGTCACCTCGCGGGGATACCGGCCGAAACTTATTCGTTTGGCCATTGGTAATGCCACCAATGACCGAGTGCTTGCAGCCTTGCTGGCCGCTGCGGACCGCCTCGAGCTGGCACTCGGACAGGACGATGTGGGGATCGCGGTAATCGACTGAGCCGAAGGTGGTGTCACCGGGCGGAGGCCGGAGGCCCGCGTGGCGCGGGGCTCGCAGAAACGACAACGCCCAACCGAGAGCGGTTAGGCGTTGGAGTTTGGTGGAGCGGAGGCGAGCTTCGGCTAACCACGCTCGCGCCGCTTTGCGCGCTCTCGGGGGCGGTCTAAGGTCAGGGAGGGGGTCGGCGTGATGATTCCCGGCGCCGCTCATTTCCTAGCGATCCTCGACGCTCCGAAGCCGAGTCGGGCCTCGGGGTAAATGCCTCTCTTGGCCCGAAACTCGCACATTTGTCCCGCTTTTATTACTTGACCAATACGGATCATCCGCGTGCGAGGAGGGGTCCTTTTTGTTCCTTAATGGGCTATCATGGAACAAACTAAATGGAGGTCCGTATGGCCGTCAATGTCAAACTGTCCGACGCTTTGGTGGAGACCGCCAAGCGCTATGGCAGCATCGAGCACCGTTCGGTGCCCAAGCAAATCGAGTACTGGTCTCAAATCGGCAAGATCGCTGCGGAAAACCCCGATCTGCCCTTCACCGTCATCCGCGACATCCTGATCGCCGACCAGGAAGAACCCGTGGGTGAGTACCAGTTCGGCTGATGCGCATCCTTGTCACCGCGACCTTCGAGCGCGCCGTCAAAAAGCTGCATAAGCAGCAAAAAACAGCGCTTGACGGGGCGGTGCGAGCCATCGCCAATCAACCCGGCGTGGGTGAAAACAAGGTCGGTGATCTGGCCGGCGTGCATGTCTACAAGTTCCGCATGGGCACCCTGGTGTGCCTGCTCGCCTACCGCGTCCTGGATGAGAACACGGTGAAATTGTTGATGGTCGGTCCACACGAGAAATTTTACCGCGACCTCAAACGTACCGAGCACTGACATGGACTCAAGAGGCGAACCATAGCGCCACCGACTCAGACAGCCATCAGACCATCCATCATCAGGCCATTTCAGCGGCGATCTTCGTCCCACAGCAGGTTACGACGGGGTCCTCTCACGGTCGGCACTCCTCGTAAAAGCGAAATCTTCGCCCAGTTGAGCAAGGCCGTCACTCTTCTTTATCCCAGTGACCGAATTCGCGAAGCCACTTCTTTTGACCCGGCCCACTCTCAAGAAGCGAGCGAAGCTATCTGGCTTGAGGCTCATGGCGTGAGCCCGAACACCACCTGCCCCATCAGATCCCGCCGCATCGCCTCGCGCACCGGGAGGAAATCGCGCTCATCCTGCGGCACACAGTAACCGCGGTCGCGGCGGATCACCAACTCCCGCACGATCTTCAGTCTGTCGCCTTCCAAACGCCAACTCGATTGATAGCGGAAAGCACCGCTCTCGATCGCCACGCCAGCCGGCACGAACATCGGCTGCGCCGACGCACGCAGCACGATCTCGACGTCATCCCGCCAACGCCCTGCACTACAGACAAACGGATTTCTCCGCTCGGCCAGCGGCTTCCAGTTGGCGAAGTCGCGAATATCCGCCCGCGTCAGACCGACCGGGATGCGCATTGCCGATGGCCCGGGCAGCGTCACGACCGGCTCGAGGTCGAACTCGGCCTGTACCACCCACGGATCGCCGTGTGCGAACGGGAAGCCGCACGATCTGTCCGGTCGAGGTAAGCAAGCCCGGCTTGCCGTAGAGCTGAGTCGGCAGCGAACCCAGCGGAGGATCGCGGTCGGTCATATCCACAAACAAACGCCGCTCATCGAGCGGTTACCCGCCGTCAATGCAGCGTCGGCGATGCATCATCCGACCCGCAGCACTTCTTGTATTTCTTGCCGCTCCCACAGGGGCACGGATCGTTCCTGCCGATCTTGGGCTCCGCCCGGACGAACGGAACCACATTGCTTGCACGATCGGGGGTCGCCGGGTCGAGTTTCTCG
The DNA here is from genome assembly GCA_945872335.1 of Bordetella parapertussis. GTDB lineage: Bacteria > Pseudomonadota > Gammaproteobacteria > Burkholderiales > Burkholderiaceae_E > SYIM01. The sequence goes on from CAMBZS010000018.1 coordinate 2,469, forward strand.
TACTGGCTCCAGTAGCCATGCAGCTTGAGCACACTGGGCTTGATCTCGTTCATCCATTTCTCGGCATCGCCTTGGTCCTCGGTCATCTCGATGCCCTCGAACGTGCCCAAGCGCATGAACGGTGTAAACCAGGTTGGCTGTCCCACCTGAAGCAATGCCCACTCTCGCTCTGCAAACTGGAATCCGGCCAGAAATCCCTCGCACCATTCGGCAGCACCCCATCGATGTCCTTCCCGGAAAGTCGGCTCGAAGGATTCAGGCGCCGTGTTGAAGGTGCCGGCAATCATGTTGTAGTGGCGAAAGATCAGCGTCATGATCCGGTTTGCTTCGCGCTCGCCACTGAACTCAGGAGCATTCTCCGCACCGTCCATGTCCCAGACCCATGGGATCCACTCAGAGGGACGAACCGTGCGCGGGCCGATGGCAATCGCGGTGAGATATCCCTCCAGCGCGGCAAAGTCCATCGACGTATCTGCGATGCTGTCACTGGACAGGAAGTCATCGAGGATGGCGATCTCTGCAGCGGTCAGTGCGCCGTCAGTAGCCACAGAGGAGGATACCTGCGACGGCTCGCCAATCAGGGCGTCAATACCGTCCTCCGCTATAGCCCTCATTACTTCCTCGAACGCCAACTGGTCAGTAGCGAACGCGTCATTCCAGACCGTGGAGTTGCCATGTTCATCGACCACCTCGATAGTCCAGTCAGTGTCAGGCAGGCGATAGATATGGATATCGATCGATTTGTCGCCGATCGTGTAAGTCTGCTGCAGTGGCGAGTAAATGAGCTCGGGTTCTTCCTGCACTTTCATACCGCCTCAACGCGCAGGCCTGCACGAACCGCCGCGTCGCGTTGCCATTTATCAGATGAGATGAAAACGTCTGCCTGCAAGGCTACGGCACTGCCGATATGGATGGCATCCATACCACGCAGCACATTCGTTTCAAGGCAGGTGATCGATTGCGCCAGCACCACCGGCGTCAGGTCACAGATGGCCGCATCCTCGATGTCGGCCAACAGCAGAGTTTTCAGCTTTTTGTATTGGGTATCGTCGATCTTGCCCTCGCGGTGCAAGCGGCAAAACGCCGAAACGATTTCCGGTAACGCGATCGCAGACAATCCAATTTCCGTCGCCTGATCACACCAGTTCAGAACAGCCTCGGTGCCTGCCTCACTGACGTAGCGCTTGACGAACGCGGAGCTGTCGAAGAAGACACGCATCCGGCCTTCCTCAGATGCCCGAGGCACGCTCTTCAAGGATCATGCGGCTTACGGAGACACCGTCGAGCACGAGGGGTTGTGCCTTGCGCCGCTTCCATGATGGCAGGTCAGCAACGACAGGAACAATGTCGGCAATGGGCTTGCCATTACGCAGCACACGGACGGACTCTCCCGACTCGACGATGTCGAAATAGGTCTTGGCATGGTTACGGACGTCGGTGAAGGTAGCCTGTCTCATATCGACCTCTTGATGTACAGATTGACGTAATTATGCATGCTCATTCTTCAATCTGCCAGCGTAGATATCGGCATTCTCAGCCGGGCTACAGCGCTTGATGCGCATCAAAAAATCGATATCGCTCTTTCCGGCAACAAAATCGCCGCGAACAGCGGACCCGAACACCGCCAAACGCTGAACGGGGTAGCGCGGAGCAGCGTGGCGCGCGAAGTGCCAAGTTCGTGCATCAACGCTAGCAACGACAGGCAGCCGCGATCGCGCAGAAGCCGATCAATCAGGTAGAAGCGTTCGGTGCGGTCCACGGCACTCTCTCCAAACGGGAAACGTTACCCATGCGGCGGCCACAGCCAATCGGCCGAGAATCGCAAGCATGACAAAGTCGGATCTCACCGGGTGATCCTCGTCAGTCGCGCCCCCGGTTTGACGCCACCCACCGCTGCACCATCCTCACCCGCCTGCACCGGCGCGACATCGACACGCCCTCGCTACCCGCCGATGCGAAAGCCAGCAAGCGTTCAGCGGATATGGCCCCGTCTGAAAAAACGCATCCTGTCCCCGTTGACGGCGAAACCATCAGAACGCTTGCATTGAAGGACAGCAGGAAAATGCCCAACGCGATCACGCCAATCCCCTCATACCGATCCAACATGAACCACAGCGCCGAACGACATGCGAGCGGTTTCTGAATCGGTAAGCAGCCAGATCACCGCGTTGACGGGCTTCCTTTCAGGGAAACTTCCCAAGCCATCCGTCGCGTACAGCACGAGTGCCTCAGGCGCCTCGCGCGCCACCCATTCGAACACCGGGCGAAAATCCGTCCCCCCACGACCGCGAAAAGAAATCTTTTCAGGGATCTCGATCCCGTCCATCGCCTCATAGGCGGTCACCGTCTGAACCCGGGTCGACCTCCACCGCTTTGGGGCGTCTGGAACGCTTTCGAGGTGTCGCAGGCCGCGGCGAAGCCACCGCCTTGGTTGGGGTGGAGTCAATCATTGCGCGATCAGATGGCCATGAACCTTCAGAAAGTCCTTGTAGCCTGGCTCGCGCGCAAAGGCTGCCCGCGCTTTCAGCATGTCTCGCGCCAGCACGACGCCAAACTCCGGAGGCAAGCGACTCAACAAGCGAGCACTCGCTTGTGAGACCGGTTCCTCATGTGCCTGCCACGCAAGCCAGGAGGTGAGGAGGCAGATGCCATCGAGCGACGAGGGCAACTCGGCTCGATCAGGATTTTCCAGAACCTCGCGCAGCTTTTTCTCGCTGACCGCCTTTTTCGCGTGGGCCGCAAATTCAATCGCTGCAGCCTGACCCACGATGCCTGGCAAGACATCACTACAGGCCTTGATGCCGCCAAAGCTCGTCAGCACATCCGACACCATCTCCCAGGAGCGCGGCGTTGGATAGGCAGCACCTTCTCCTTGCTCCTGCCACAACAATTCGGGCCGAAGCCCGATCAGAGCAACCACCATCGGGTCGATGCGTCGGCGAATCGCCCATTCGCGCCAGTCATCCACATCTGGCTCGAGTTCAAGATGAATGAACCGGTTGGCCAGCGCGCTCGACATACGGAACGTCACGGCACGATCCTGATGGCGATTGCCCGCAGCGACGATCCACCAGCCTGGCGGCAATTCGTATTCGCCGACGCGCCGATCAAGGACGAGTTGATACAGCCCCGCTTGCACCAGAGGCGGTGCTGCGTTGATCTCATCGATAAACAGGATGCCCGGCGGCTGCTCTGCCGATGGCAGAAACGCCGGCGGACACCACACGGCCCGGCCTGATTCGATCGCCGGAATGCCGCGCAAGTCGGTCGGATCGTATGGTTCCGGGTTTACGTCGCCGCCCGACAGTGCGATCTCAGTCTCGTGCAGGGCCAAGGTTTGATACTCTGTCTATGGTCTTACAATTGACAAATCTTTTGATACAGTTTTATCGTCGGACTTATGACTTCTCAAAACCTCAAATCCGCCCAAGTCCCCAGCCCTGCTCGGTCGCTCGACCATTTGGGACCGATCACTGTTCCGAAGTCATCGGACATTCTCGCGGATCGGCTCCAGCGATCCATCGTTGACGGACTCTATCCACCTGGCGCAGCGTTACCAACCGAGCGGGAGTTGGTAGCCGGGACGGGATTGAGCCGAGGCTCTGTTCGTGAGGCCCTGCGCATACTTCAGGCGCGGGGCCTTATCGCTACCCGCGCAGGGCGATACGGCGGCTCGACGGTCGTAGAGCTGACCGATGCGACACTCGGCTCACATATCCAGCAATTTGCTCATGCCCGCTCGGTATCGCTTGCTGCGTTGGTCGACGCGCGGCGGGCGATCGCCCCCATGATTGCGTATCTGGCCGCACGAAACCGGACCGAGGACGATCTTGCCAGGCTGAACGCCATATCGGCGCGACTCGATGAAGCCGCCGCAGACAATGTCCCGAGGTTTCTCCAGGAAAACGCCAGCTGGCATACGGCGCTCGCCGAGGCGTCGCACAATGATCTTCTGCGGGCCTTCATGGGCTCGATCTCGGGTTTGATGCTGGACGCCTCGAAGATCGAAAACTTCGCTACTGACGATGTTCGGCGTCTGGTCACGATGGCGCATCGGCGTATTCTTCGTGCAATCGAGCAGCAGGATGCCGAGGCGGCGCGGCGACGGGCCGAGCGCGACGTCGAGGCGTATGCGCAGCACCTCGCGGCAGCGCTGCGAGCGCGCGATACCTCGGCCGGTCCGGTTCGGCGTGCCAGAGCGCCAAAGGGTGGTACATGAACTCGGCGGCTGACAACCACCCTGTTCTTGTTGGGGTCGGAGTCTCTTCCCGACGGGAGGACGACTGGCGCAAGGCCCTCGAACCTCTCGACCTCATGCTTGAAGCAGTGTGCGCCGCTGGGCTCGATGCGACGGGTGTCGACTTCGCCGACCCGCTAGGGCAGGCTATGCCGCAGGCTTCAATATCCGCAGCGGCCGCATCTGCGCTTCGCGCAGTGCAATGGATCGCAGTGCCGAAGGGCCGCTGGTCCTATTCGAATCCCGGCGGCGAGATTGCTCGAAGCATCGGTGCCGATCACGCCCACACGGTGCTCTCCAGCGTTGGAGTCTTGCAGCAAACTCTGGTGGGCGAGGCCTGTGCGCGGATTCAGCGCGGCGAGATCGAGTCCGCGCTGGTTGCGGGTGCGGACGCTGGCTTCCGATTGCTGCGGGCGCAGATTGGGGGAGAGTCGGCCACCGAGCGCGTCTGCGACGGTGAGCCTGACGAATTCTGGCAGCCCGCAGAGGAGTTGCGCCACCCCGCTGAGAAACGTGCCGGTCTGCGAATGCCGGTCGGCCTGTATGCCCTCATTGACAGTGCCTGGAGAGCCTACAGCGGAGCGATGCTCGATGAGCATCGCGATTCGCTGGCAGAGATGGTTTCTGGCTTTAGTCGAATCGCTACCGACAACCCCGACGCGTGGCAGCGCAGGGTGGTCGCAGCAGCCGACATCCGTGAGGCCTCCGATCGCAATCCGATGCAGGCATTTCCGTATACCCGACTGCACTGTTCATCGTGGAATGTTGACCAGGGAGCAGCGCTTTTGTTCTGTTCGGTCTGGCGGGCGCGCGAGCTGGGTATTCCGGAAAACCGTTGGGTCTATCCGCTGGTCAGTAGCGAAAGCAATCATATGGTTCCGGTGACCGCGCGAGCCGAATTGCACAGGTGTATAGGGGCCGAGATCGCAGGACGCGCAGCACTGCAGGCCACGGGCCTTTCCGTGGCTGACCTCGACCTCATCGAGCTCTACAGCTGTTTCCCGATTGCGGTTCGACTGTATGCGGATGCTCTTGGCATAGGACGCGATCGCGCGATGACCACCACTGGCGGAATGCATTTCGCAGGGGGGCCCTATAACAATTACCAGTTGCAAAGTATTGCGCGGACCGCAAGGCTGCTGCGGCAGGGAAAGGGACGCACCGCGATGGTGACCGGAGTATCCGGGATCGTCACGAAGCAGGGGTTTGGAATCTGGAGCGTATCGGCATCCAAAGCGGGGTTTACAAGCCTGGACCTGACGGATCGGGTAGCGCACGAGTCGAAGGTCATGCCTGTTGTCGACTCATGGGATGGCGCGGCGAAAGTTGTCGCCACCACCGTGCTGCACAGCCGCGGTGAATCTCGGAAGGGGGTGGTGCTTCTTGATACGCCGGGTGGTCAACGGGTGCTTGCCACCACTACGCAGCCGGGAATTACCCATCACCTCGAGCAAAACGATCTTGTCGGACAGTCGCTCAGCGTACGCGGTACAGAGGTCGTCCTGTGAGTGTCAGCGCCATTACACGCTCGGTGGATGTCTGTTCTCCCAATCTGGTCTGGCGGCTCGCAGCGATGCTTGATCGAGATACCGGGGAGTTTGTCGATGGGATGCCCCTGCCCCGCGGCTGGCATCCGATTTTCTTCAACCCGCCGACCGCTCAGTCCAGGCTTCGCGACGATGGAGCGACCGAGTTGGGGGTACCGCTTCCGGATGTAGGCTTGCCCCGTCTGATGCTGGGCGGGCGCAGTCAACGGTTTCTGGGCGAAATTCCGATCGGTGCAAGGCTTCGAAGGGAGTCTATTCCGAGCGAAGTGGTGATGAAAACCGGGCGATCAGGGCCCTTTGCAGTGGTGGGCGTCGAGCACAGGATCTTTGTTGCTGAATCAGGCGAGCCTGCGGTGATCGAGCAACAGCAATACATCTTGCGTCCAGCTGCATCAGCCGACCCGACTTCGCCCGTCCCGCCTGCATCTGCTCCGACTCCCGAGCGGCAAGCTCGTGAAGCGGTGCTAGCGGACAAGACCGAGGCTTTCCGCACCTTGCTTCCCGATGAACGGATGCTGTTTCGCTATTCCGCGATTACCGATAACCCGCACCGCATCCACTATGACCGGGACTACTCCTGCCAGGCCGAACGCTATCCGGATCTCGTAGTGAACGGAACCATTCCTGCCATGTTTCTACTGGAAATGTTCCGACAGGTGGCGGGACACGAACCGTCGGCGATCGATTCTCGAAACCTTGCGCCCATGTACTGCAATCGACCACTGTCCCTGAGCGTCAATCGCGACGACGGAGTCTTTGTTTTGCGGGCGCAGGACGCTTCCGGACAGATCTGTTACGAGGCGCGAGCAAGTTGAGCTGTTTTGCGCAGAGCAGGGCTCCTTCAACGTGGAGTGCCTTTGACCAAAGGGGAGATGATGAGTCCGATACTAAAATTCCGCAGATCTGCCTTGTCGGTCCTGGGTTGTACCGGCTTGAGCTTGCTCGCTAGAAGAGCGGCAGCCCAGACGCAGCCCATTCAGTCAGGCAAACCGATCCGGGTCATCGTATCGGTGGGGGCGGGTGGTGCGACTGATTCTCTGACACGTCGATTGGCCGAACGCCTTTCGAAGTCGCTGGGTCAGCCCATCCTGGTCGAGAACCAGCCCGCCGGCAGCGGTGTGATCGCAGCACAGACAGTTGCACGGGCCGATCCCGACGGACTGACGCTGCTCATAGGAACGAATACCACCCACGCGGGAAACTCCAGTTTCATAAAGGATCTGCCCTACGACCCGGTCAACGATTTCGAACCCGTGTCGCTTATGGGTACGGCTGCATTGGTACTGTGCGTGAACGATGGGGTCCCGGTCCGCAACATGAAAGAGTTCGTCGCCTATGCCAAGGCGAACCCGGGAAAAATTGCATTCGGATCCGGAACTGGATCGGCACGCCTTGCTTCGGAAATGTTGAAGGCCCAGGCGGGCATCGATCTGGTCAGCGTGCCGTACAAGTCCAATGCTCAGGCGCTTCAGGATCTGCGCGGAGGCCAGATACAGATGTTGTTTGGCGATATTGCGCTGATGCTGCCGCACGTACGGGCCAATGCAGTCCGCGCCCTTGGCGTTTCCAGTTCGAAGCGGTCCACCGCCATGCCCGATATGCCGACGCTCAAGGAGCAAGGGCTAGATGGGTATGAGTTGGTCGGATTTATCGCTGCGTTCGCCCCTGCGCGTACTCCCGCGCCAATCATCGCGAGATTGAACGAAGAGATGAACCGGATCCTGCGTGACCCTTCCTTTGCTGAGTCCATGACGGCTGCCGGGGTCGACACCTCGCCTACGAGTCCAGCGCAATTGAGGGCGTTTGTCGTCAGCGAAATACGCAAATGGGGTGAGCTGGCACGCGCAGCCGGGATCGAACCGAAGTGAATTCCCCAGACGCGCAGCCAGCTGGAACCCTGCGTGTTCTGGAATACGCAGGTCCAGGAGCAGGTATCACTGCCGCCTATGCGGGGTGGATGCTCGGGCGCCTGGGCGCTGATGTGTCGACTATCGGATCAGGTGACACGACCCGTTCGAGTGATGAACAAAATGCCTTGAAGCTTGAATGCTTGGCCCTCGGCGAGAACAAGAAAGCCCTTGCAGAAGCGGCGGAACCCAGTGTTCTCGCTCGTCACCTCGCTGGTTCCGATATCTTTATTTCTGACGTTCCTCCGAGTCGTCTACCTGCCGCGGTGGCCTCGCTGTTTGGCGATCGCGATACGCTCGGGCAACGATTCCCGATGCTGATCGCCGCGTTTGCAACCGTCCACGGCCTTGATGGCCCTGACTCGGACCTGCCTGCGACCGTGCTCGATGCGCAGGCGGTCAGTGCAACCGCATGGGCGCTGGGTGATGCGGCACGAGAGCCTCTGACTCTGCCCGTTGGTGTGGCTGAGCATCAGTCCGGCGCGATGCTTGCTGCAGGCTGCTTGTTGGCCCTGAGCGAACGCGATCGATCGGGGAAGGGGCAGGTGGTCGATATCTCGCTCACCGAGGTGTTGGCCAGCCATGTGGCTGCCAACAGCAGGGTATATGTTCATCACGGACTGAAATGGCACCGAAACGGTCGCAGGCCCTACGGATCCTGCGGGGCTTATCCGTTTGCGATCCTTCCCTGCAAGGATGGCGAGATCTGCATTTCCGGCCGGACGCGCGAGGAGTGGCAGAGGCTGATCAACGCGATGGGTAACCCCTCATGGGCGTCCGAACCAAGGTACCAGGACCTGCGGGCCATGGGCACGCGTTATCCCGAGGAGGGTGATGCCTTGCTCGCCCCGTGGCTGATGCAGCATACCCGAGCTGAGCTTGAAGCCCTAGCCTTGCAGCACAATCTGATTCTTTCGCCGCTCAGGTCCTTTGCGGAGGTACTGAACTCTCCGCAATTCGCCGATCGGCAGTTTCTCGATTCGGCAAATCTTGGTGGGCGTGCGATTAGCTGGCCTGGACTTCCCTTTCGGATGATGTCCGAACGTTCAGAGTCTGCCGAGGACAGGGCGGCGTCGATGCTGAAGGCCGTCGCTAGAGAGACAGATCCCAAAGCGTCGGCAAGCGCTGGTCGCTATGGTGCTCTGCCGCTATCAGGGCTGCGGGTACTCGATTTTGGCTGGGTCTGGTCAGCCCCGTGGGTGGGGACGATGCTGAGCGAAATGGGCGCCGAGGTCATCAAGGTCGAACACAGTCAGCGGCCCGACAATACGCGACTCGCTGGAAAGGTGATTCGCGATGGCAAAGTGGTGGAGGGGCCGACGCGCGAAATGTCGCCGATGTTCCATCAGATCAATCACGGCAAGCTGGGCATCACACTCAACCTGAAAGATGCCCGGGCTATCGACCTCGCGCATCGTCTGGTTGCGCAGAGCGACCTGGTCATCGAGAACATGTCACCCGGTTCGATGGAACGTGCGGGCCTGGGCTTCGAAGCCCTGCGTTTGCATAACCCTAAACTGGTGATGCTTTCAATGTCGGCAGCCGGGCAGTTTGGTCCGGCTGCCTCGATGCGCGCCTACGCGCCGACCATGTCCGCTTTTGCTGGGCTCGAGTCTCTGGTCGGATACGAAGGCGAAAGTCCAATCGGTGCATTGAACTTCGCGATCGGTGACCCTAATGCTTCGCTTCACGGCCTGGTCGCCGCACTCGCAGCCTTGCGTCATGTGCGCTCTGGAGGACAGGGGGTCTATATCGATCTCTCCCAAGTCGAGTCTCTGGCCTCGATATTGCGCGCCCATCTGCTCGATGCGCAGGTGAGAGGATTTCAGCCTGAACCCATGGGCAACAGACACCCGGATTTCGCGCCGCACGGTATCTATCCGACCGTGGAAACTGACTGTTGGCTGAGCATTGCGGTGGCGTCGGATGCGCAGTGGAGCGCATTGGCCCGGATCTCTGGCGAGCGATCGATCGCGGCGGACACCCGCTTCGCCGACCAGGCGGGCAGGCGCAGGCACGCTCGTGAGCTCGATCAGGCGATCAGTGGATGGACCTCGCGCGAGGCGCGAGCTTCGCTGCTTGGCAGGCTTCGTACGGCCGGAATCGCTGCATCCCCGGTCAATACCCTTGAGGGTATATGGAGTGATCCCCAGCTTCTTTTCCGAGGGGCGACTGCTGAAATCGACATCCCGTATTTCGGCGCTGACCGCATCTTCACGGCGCCCTGGAGATTGTCCGGGGTGAGCCCGAAAATCGATCGGCCAGGGCCGCGACTCGGGCAACATAATCGGTCTGTATTCGGGCGGGTACTCAATCTTTCTGACGATGAGATCACCACGTTGACCGCAGAGGGTGTCCTTTCATGAACTCTGGCTCCTCGAGTACGACGTCGGATCCCGGCGATATTCCGGAATCGCAAACCCCGTCGCTGGGTGCCGATGCGCTCGCCGAGGCTCGCAGCCTCATCGGAGTTGACCTCAGGCGTAATCGCAATGCCTGGAATCAGACCGCGTCGCCCGATGCAGTCCGGCATTTTTGCTGGGGTATAGGCGATGACAATCCGCTGTTCTGCGATCCCGCTCACGGGGCTAATTCATGCTGGCAGTCGGCACTCGCGCCCGGGTGTTTTCTTTACACCATCGATGATACGGTGGTGGCGCCCAAACTGCGCGGCATCCAGTGGCTTTATGCGGGGACTCAGTGGCAATGGTTCAGACCGATTCGCCATCATGATGCATTCACGGTGCGCGCGCGACTGATCGATGCCGTGGAAAAGCAGGGTAGCAAAGCGCGCAGCTTTATCCTGCAGACCGGGGAAAGTATTTACACCAATCAGAGGGGTGAGCTGGTGTGTCGGGCGAGTGGTCGTACGGCCCGCACGCCAAGGGCAAAAGCCAGGGATGGCCTACGCTACGAACCGAGATCGGCGCATCGATATAGCGCCGAGGAACTCGTTGAAATCGCCCATGCGCTCGATGCCGAGGAACTGCGTTCGGTGCTTTCCCGGTACTGGGATGAAATCGAACCAGGAAGCTGGATTCGGCCGATGCTCAAAGGGCCGCTCAATATCACCGATATGATCTGCTGGTACTCAGGTGCGGGCCACAGTTACCAGGCTCACCGGCTCGCCCACCTGCATCGCAAGCGGCACCCATCCGATGCTTTCATCAATGCCCAGACAGGCGCGCAGGACAGTGCGGCGCGCGGTCATACCGAGGCAGCGATGGCGCGTGAGGTCGGTATGCCGGGCGGTTATGACGTCGGCCCGCAGCGGATCTCGTGGATGGGACAGCTGATGACGAATTGGTGCGGTGACGACGCGTTTGTACGTGAGCTTGATGCCACCATTCGCAAACCGAATATCTTTGGTGATGTGTCGTGGTGCAGAGCCCAGATCGTGGATAAATTCATCCAGGATGATGCGTACCTGGTCAGACTTGAGCTGCGCGTGGACAACCAGCTTGGCGAGACTACGGCAAGCGGTGTTGCCGTGGTGGAACTGCCGACCCGCGAGCGACCGGTGACTGTGCTTCGCTAGGCATCAGGAAAAGGGAAAGGGTTTTCGAATGGGCGACAGGCGGGCCTTCGAGGGTATCCGAATCATCGACTTCACTCATGTTCTTTCGGGGCCGAGCTGTACGGCGCAGCTCGCCATGCAGGGTGCCGATGTGATCAAGATCGAGCCGCGCGAGGGTGAGCTCAATCGTGCGAGTCAGGTGTCGCGGGAATGGAGCGAGCGCGGCATTGGCCCGCTTTGGGCGGCAGTCAATGTCAACAAGCGCAGCATCACGCTCGATCTGCGCAAGCCCGAGGCCATCCAGATCGTCAACGAGATGGTGAGTAGAGCCGATGTGGTGTGCGAGAACTTCCGACCTGGCGTGATGGACAAGATCGGTATCGGCTGGCGTCAGCTCTCGGCTTTGAACGACCGCCTGATTTACTGCTCGGTGTCGGGCTTTGGCACGAGTGGCCCCGAGGCGCGCACAGCGGCGTTCGACGGCAAAATACAGGCGATGTCGGGTGTCATGACGCTGACTGGTGATCCTTCAGGCGGTCCAATGCGTGCGGGATTTCCGGTAGCCGACATGGTGACTGGCATGACAGCGGCATTCGCTGTGTCTGCGGCTCTTTTCCAGCGGCAGCACACGGGCAAAGGCCAGCACATCGACGTGCCGATGTTCGATTCGATGCTGGGAATGCTTACCTGCCAGATCGCCGAATACACCATGGCGGGCTTCATTCATCCGCAGTTCGGCAATCGTTCGGTCAGTCTTAAGCCCACCTCCGACCGATTTCGTTGCGGGTCTGGATGGCTGGTATTGGCCGCGATGAGCGAGCGACAGTTTGAATCGCTTCTTCGCGCCGTGGGTTGTGGCGATGCGCTGTCCGATCCCCGCTTCGCCGACTGGGATGGACGGATCCGCCACGCGGACGCTCTCCGTGAATTGATAGAGGCGGGGATGGATGATGGCCGCTCACCAGCGCAGTGGGAGCAGGCGCTGACTGAAGCGGACATTCCGTGCGCTGCAATCGGTACGCTTTCCGAAGCGCTCGCCCACCCGCAGCTTGTTCACCGAGGGTTTCTGCAGGGGGCGCAAACGCGTCATGGCACGGTGAGACTCGCCGGGCCGGCGTTCAATTATGCGCATGGCAACGGCGGGATCGATCGCGGGCCGCCAGTCCTGGGCGAACACACCAACGAGATACTCGGAGAGTTGGGTTATGACGAGGGCCGTATCGCTGCGCTGCGTAGCGCCTCGGTCATTTGAGAATGCGCAGCACCGATTTTCAGGAGGGAGAAGACCGATGAATTCTTCAGTGAAAGTGGCGTTAGGCCGCCGGGCGATGCTTGCGGCCATCACATCCTCCGCTCTGGGGTTGGGCTCTTCGCTTTCCGCGCAGGAAGCATGGCCGCGTCGTCCGATCCGGGTCATTCTCCCCGCTGGTCCGGGGGGCACCTCCGATATTCTGCTTCGAGCACTTTCAGAGCCCCTGGCTGCAGAGCTCGGTCAGCCGATCATTGTCGACAACCGACCCGGCGCGGGAGGTTCTGTCGCCGCATCGGCCGTGGCGCGAGCAGACCCTGACGGGTCGACCTTCATGATGAATTCCCTTGCCACGCATGGCATTGCTCCAGCGCTATACAAGCTCTCCTTTGAGCCCGACCGTGATGTGACGGCTGTGGCACTGTTGGTACAGATGCCCAATGTGCTCTACGTCAAGGCGGATTTTCCCGCGACCAGTGTGCAGCTGCTGCTCGAATACGGTCGGCGCAATCCGGGCAAGCTTGCGTATTCCTCGTCGGGTCAGGGAACGACGACTCACCTGTCCGGGGCGAGGCTTGCGGCATCGATGGGGATCGAGATGCTCCATATACCCTACAACGGCGCGGCTCCTGCGGTTCAGGCGGTGTTGCGAGGGGACGCGAGTTTTGCTTTCGAGAATCTGGGTGCAGTAGTCGGACAGATCCGAGGCGGTGCGTTACGCCCGCTTGCGGTCACGGCACCTTCGCGTTCAGTGCAGCTACCGGAGGTGCCTACGATGGCCGAAGCCGGAGTACCGGACTTCGAGGTCTCGACCTGGTTTGGCGTCGTCGGTCCAGGAGGCGTGCCGAGGCCTATCACCGATCGGTTCAGTCAGGCGCTTGAGAAGGTGATGCAGCAGCCTTCCATCGTCGAGCGCGCAGCTCGCTTGGGCGCTGAGCCTCGCTTCATGGGGGCTGCTGCCTTCGATGCTTTCATGCGCAAGGAACGCGAGCAATGGCGTCGGACGGTCCAGGCAGCCGGTATCAAGGTCGAGTGAAGGCTCGACGAAGCGGTGTCATTCAGGCTTGATCTTGGCCAGGCCGATGAGTCGCTTCCAGACCTCCAGCTCGCTCGATACAAAGCGTCTGAATTCCGCAGGGCCGACGATGGCGGGTTCGGCTCCCATTGATGCGATACGAGCCCGAAACTCGGTGGTGTCGAGGATCTGAATCAGCTCCCGGCTCAGTCGGCTGAGCACTGAGTCGGGTAGATTGGCCGGACCAAATATTCCCATCCAGGCCACTGTGCCGAAGTCTTTCAATCCGATTTCCTCCGAGATCGTCGGTAGATCGGGGGCCAGGGCCGATCGCTGCGAAGGCGTCACTGCAATAGCCTTGAGCCGCTTCGATTCCAGCATACTGCGGGTCGTTGCGAAGTCAAGCACGGTGAAGTCGACCTGATCGCTGATCACGCTGGTAATCGCTTCCGGAGCAGCCTTGTAGGCAACACCTACCATCTCAAGAGAAAGACTGTTCGCCAGTGCGGCTGCAGCGATCTGACCGGCGCTGCTGGTGTAGGCATAGGTCAGGCCGCGCGGCCGATCGCGTGCCCGCGCGATCAGCTCTCGTAAATTGGTCAGGTGCGAGTCGCCCCGCACGAATACTGCAAACGGGAAATAGGCAATTCGCACAACGGCTGTGAAGTCCCGGATGGGGTCGTAGCGCAGGCTCTTGAACAGATGCGGATTGGCCGAGTGGGTGGTATTGGTGGTGAGGAACAGCGTGTAGCCATCTCCCGGTGCTGCAGCAACCATTTCGGCGGCAATCTGACCGGAGGCGCCTGGTCTATTCTCCACGACAACCGCCTGGCTGAGGGTCTTCTGCAATTGTTCGCCCACCATGCGGGCGAACAGGTCGCTCGCTGAGCCGGGGCCGAAGGCCACCACGACCCGGACAGGCTTGGCAGCGGGCCAGGCGGGCTGCTGAGCATGAGCGGACAAGCTCGGGTTCAGCAGGGTCGCCAGACACATGAGGGTGGCTGAAAGGATTACGCATCGTTTCACGCTTCGTCTCCGTTTGCCAGAAGGCGCTTGGCGGGCTTCGGCGGAACCGCCGCACGACAGATCCCGGGAAATCGCCAACTAGTGTGCCGCGAAAGCAAAATCGTTCGATAAATTCCGTTTTCGGAACGAAATCATATTTCGGAACTTAGCCGGATAATCGGGTCTTCTAATTCGCGCAACTTGGGCGGTGGTCGCCATGCGGTCCTGACCATCAGGGGTTGATTCGAAACCATGAGCTGGAATTTTGCAGATATCTGGGAGGCTATCGCCGAAACGGTACCGGAGTCGTTCGCCCAGCGACATGGCGAGCAGGCGGTTACTTGGCGGCAGTTTGACGCGATCGCCCATCGGTTGGCCCGCTGTCTGATCGATAACGGTCTTTGCCGGCAAAGCAAGGTTGCGCTTTATCTGCAAAACAGCCCCGAGTATCTTCAGGCGGCTTTTGGATGCATGAAGGCGTCTCTAGTGCCGGTCAATACCAACTACCGTTATCAAGTGGACGAGCTCGTCTACTTGTGGCGGAACTGCGATGCTGCGGCCGTGGTGTTTCACGGGCAGTACGTGGCGCGGGTTGCCGCTTTGCGAGGACGTTGCCCGGACGTTCGAGTCTGGATATTTGTTGATGATGGAAGTGGCCCCTGTCCTGAATGGGCAGTTTGCTGGGCTGAGCTTGCCCGTCAGGACCGCCCGTATCGCAGGCTCGATGTCTCGCGCAGTGGCGATGATCTGGTGCTGATCTACACAGGAGGCACCACTGGCCGCCCCAGAGGGGTCATGTGGCGGCAGCATGATCTGTATCTGGCCGCCAATACCAGCGGGGATCCCGAGTCCGCCGATCTGGGCAGCGTGCGCGCGCGCATTCAGCGCGCTGCAAGCGCCGACGGTGCGCGTCCTCCTGTGGGGCTGCCTGCGGCGCCGCTAATGCACGGAACAGCCTTTGTTTTTGCGGCGACCATTCTCAACCGGGGGGGGACGTTGGTGACGCTGCCCGGCAACGGCTTTGATCCGCTGCAAATGTTGGATACGGTCTCTGGGCTTCGGGTCACCGATCTTTGTTTTGTCGGTGATGCTTTTTGTCGTCCCATTGTCGATGCGCTCGACTCTCATCCCGAGCGCTGGTCGATCGACTGTCTGCTCGCTGTGTCGTCGTCCGGAATGGCCTGGAGTGCGGGTAACAAGGAGCGTTTGCTCGATCATGCTCCGGATGCTCTGTTGATCGATTTTTTGAACAGTAGCGAGGCAAGTGGGATGGGGCGTTCGCTTGCATCGCGACGTAGCGCGCCGGACAGCGGGCGCTTCAAGCTCGGTGAGCGGGCGTTCGTAGTTGACGAGATGCTTCGCCCGGTCGCTCCGGGCAGTGGAGTCGTGGGTCGTATCGCCGTGCGGGGCCGGGTGCCGCTTGGTTATTACAAGGATCCAGGGCGAAGTGCAGAGGCGTTTCCAATCATCGATGGTGAGCGTTGCGCAGTCCCCGGAGACTATGCGACGGTCGAGTCGGACGGCAGGGTGCGTCTGCTTGGTCGGGGGTCGGTCAGTATCAATACCGGCGGCGAGAAGGTTTACCCGGACGAGGTTGAAGCCTGCATCAAGGAAATTCCTGATGTTGTCGACGCCCTGGTCGTCGGCATCCCGGATGAGCGTTTCGGTGAACGGGTAGTTGCATTGGTGGAGTATGAGCCTGGACGGTCTCCCCCCAATGCCGCGAGCATCTCTGATCATGTTGGTCGTCGCCTGGCCCGCTACAAGGTGCCAAGGGCGGTGTGTTTCGTAGACAGCATCGGACGGGGTCCGAATGGCAAGGCGGATTACCCTGCGGCGCGTCGACGGGCGCTGGAGATGGTCGGAGCGCATGGCGCCCGGATTGAAAGGGAAATTTGATGACCCGCTCACTTGGTGATACTGCACCACAAGTTCTGATCGAGCGCGAGGATGCGATCGCGATCGTCACGCTTAATCGGCCTGGGAAACGCAATGCGCTGTCGCCCGAGATGATCGTGCGACTCGCCCGCTTCTGGCAGGAAGTCTCTGCGGATCCAGCCATACGGGTAATCGTGGTGACGGGCGCTGGCGACAAGGCTTTCTGCTCGGGGGGCGACCTGGGGACCTTGATTCCGATCATGATGAAAACGCGTGAGCCGCAAGACGAATGGGAACACGCGCTGGCCAGGGATCGGCGACAGCTGGGTGCGGCCCTGCTGAGGACAGACGGTTTCTTCAAGCCGGTTGTCGCAGCGATCAACGGACATGCGCATGCGGGCGGCGCGGAGTTTGCCTTTGCGACCGATATCAGGGTGATGTCCCAAGAGGCGACGCTCGCCGTCACCGAGGTCCGCCGCGGGTTGATTGCGAGCGGGGGTTCCCTGGTCCGCTTGCCCCGACAGTTGTCCTGGGCCCACGCAGCCGAATTGCTGATGCTGGCAGAGCCTGTCGATGCCGTACGTGCCCTGGCCATGGGGCTGGTGAACCGCGTGGTACCCCATGCACAGGTTCTTGCCACAGCGCTCGACCTTGCCAGACGCATGGCGCAGGGCGCGCCGGTAGCACTGGAAAAAACCAAGGAGGTGATGGTGCGCAGCAGTGGTCTGCCGCTCGATCAGGCGTTTGCCATCGAGACTCAGTGCACCCGTGAAAACGCCGCAACCGACGATGCGCGCGAGGGTCCGAGAGCATTCATGGAAAAGCGTCCACCCGTCTTCACCGGGAGGAGGCCGACATGAAGCTGTTATCAGGCATCCGGGTGATCGAACTGGGGCTTTGGGTAGCTGGCCCCGCTGCGGCGGGCATCCTGGCCGATTGGGGCGCTGAAGTCATCAAGATCGAGATGCCTTCCGGCGATCCCATGCGCCGGCTGTTCGGCGCGCTATCTGGTTCTCGCGAGGAGCGATGCCCGCCATTTGATCTTTATAACCGCGGCAAGCGCAGCATCGCTCTCGATATAAACACCGTCGAGGGTGTCGACCTCGTACGGCGCTTGATTTCAAGCGCCGATGTCTTTCTGACTAATATGCGTCCCCAGTTCCTGCAGAGGGTGGGTCTGGACTCCGCCACGCTTCTTGCCGCTCGGCCAGATCTCATCTATGCGAGTCTGACCGCATATGGGCTGGAGGGACCCGACCGGGATGCGCCTGGCTACGACATGGCTGCATTTTCGGGACGCTCCGGAATTGCCGAACGCGCCACACCGCAGGGAGCAGCGCCGCCCATCCTGCCTGGCGGTATTGGTGACAATGTTTCGGCGCTTTCGCTGGTGGCGGGTATTGCCGGCGCGCTCTTTCACCGAGAGCGCACCGGCCAGGGTCAGCTTGTCTCCACATCGCTGTTGCGCAATGGCGTCTACGGTATCGGCATGGATGTATCGACCCGCCTGGGCCTAGGACGGATAGCGCCTGCGCAGTCGCGATTGAAACCTCAAAATCCGCTCATGAACGTCTACCAGGCACAGGATGATCGCTGGTTCTGGCTGATAGGGGCGGAGTCCGAGCGTCACTGGCCAGGGATTCTTGCGGCGACCGGACTTGAGGATCTGGCTGTGGATACCCGTTTTGCAACGCCGCGAGACAGACGGCGACACGGCACCGAGCTGGTTGCGATTTTCGACCAGACCTTCGCCAGCAAGCCTCGCGACGATTGGGGCCGGATTTTTGTCGAACATGATGTATGGTGGGCTCCGGTACAGTCGGTCGATGAGCTGGTGTGTGATCCTCAGGCGATCGCAAGTGGTGCCTTTGTGAGCGTGCCTGCGGTAGATGGTGACGCGTATGCGGAAGTTTTCAACAGCGTTGCGACGCCAATCGACTTTTCCGCCACCCCCGCAGCGCCTGCAGGCCCCCCCCCCGCCATCGGCGCAGATACGGAAGCCTTGCTTGATTCGCTTGGTGTGGACAGAGGCGTTCGGGAGCGCTTGCGGCAGGCGGGCGTGCTTGCTGCCCGGTCGGGAGCGCACCAATGAACCGCGCTGAGCCAACCGGTCAGACCTCAACCGCAGGCGGATCCTTGACACCACTCGCGGGGGTGCGGATCGTCGATTTTTCAGCGAATATGGCGGGCCCTTATGGGGCCATGATCCTCGCCCAGCTGGGCGCCGATGTCATCAAGGTTGAACCGCCTTCAGGCGATGACGCGAGAGCCTGGCCGCCCTTTGTGGATGGCATGAGTCTGACGCATCGCTTTGTTGGCGCCGGCAAGCGCGCCATCGCGCTCGATCTGAAGCAACCGGATGGTGTGAGTATCGCCCGCAAGTTGATCGCTCGGGCAGATGTCGTGCTGCAGAGCATGCGCCCTGGTGTTGCGGATCGACTGGGCATCGGGTCGACCGAAGCGCACGAGATCAACCCCCAGGTGCTTTACTACGACTTGAGTGCGTTCGGCGATGGGCGCTCGGGGCGTGAGCGGCCCGGCTACGACCCCCTGGTACAGGCCTTTTCCGGAATCATGATGATGACCGGTCACGATGGGGGACCTCCGACCCGCTGCGCTCCTTCACTGATCGACCTGGGAACAGGCCAGTGGATCGCCATGGGCGTGATGGTGGCCTTGATGGCGAGGCGATCAGGGGCCGTGGTGGGGACCATCGATACCGCGCTGATCGACACGGCTTTTTCGGTTGTGCCTTATCAGGCGAGCGCTGCGAGGATCAGCGGTGAGCGTCCAGCTAGGGCGGGATCTGGCAATCCGATCGCGGCACCCTATCAGTGCTTTCGCGCGCGCGATGGCGACTTGCTGATTGCCGCGCCGAGCCAGCGGCTCTGGGAAGCGGTGGTCGCTGCGATTGATGCTCCCGAGCTTGCTCTCGATCCGCGGTTCGCTACCGTGGCAGAGCGATCCGCGCACAGGGAAGCGTTGGCCATGGAAATCAACACGCGTCTTGCGACAGACGACTCGGAGGGGTGGCTGGCACGATTTCAGCGCGCTGGCGTACCGGTATCCAGGGTGCACGGTCTGGAGGAGTCGGTTGCCAGTCCGGTCGCGCAGGAGCGTTCGACGTTTATCGAATCTGACGGGGTTCCGCTAGTGCGTCTTCCCTGGCTATTTGATGGGCAGCCAGTGCGTTGGCGTTCGACTGCGCCGCGCCTTGGCGAGCACACCCTGGAAATTCTTGACGAACTGGGCATCGACGGCGAATACCGGAAGCAAGTGCTGGAGCAAGGTGCTGCGCTTGCCCTCGAGATCAACTGACCCACCATATAAAGGGAGAACTACATGAATCGGAGATTGATAATTTCTGCATTGGCGATGGTGATGGGGCTATCGTGCGGGACTCTTGCGGAGCGGGCGCTTGCGCAGGAGGCCTACCCCAGCCGCGCTGTACGAATCGTGATCGGCTTCGGGCCGGGTAGCGGTACCGACATTCTGGCGCGCTTGCTGGCGGATGAACTCCGCCTCGACCTCGGGCAGGCATTCGTTGTTGAAAACCGCCCTGGAGCGGCTGCCCAGATTGCGGCAACCCTGGTGGCAAAGTCTCCGCCAGACGGATACACGCTATTTCTGACCTCTAACTCCTCTCACTCGGTGAACCCGCACCTGATGAAGTCGCTGCCGTATGACCCGATCGCCGACTTCACGCCGATAGGTGGGGCTGCATATTTTCCTTTTGTTCTCGCGGTCAATGCCGAGTTGCCGATCCGCTCGCCTGGAGAGTTTGTCGACTACGTTCGTTCGAATCGCGGAAGAATCAATTACGCCTATGGCACGCCGACCGTGCAGATCCCGGCTGAGGCTTTGAATCGGCTGCTAAAGCTCGAGGCGACTGGCGTCTCCTACAAGAGCAGCCCGGGCGCACTGACCGATGTGATCGGGGGCCAGGCGCAATTCCTGGTGGTGGATCTGGCATCTGCCCGGCCACATTTCCAGTCCGGGAAATTGCGCCCGATTGCGGTCACGACATCAAGAAGGACCAGCCTGGCACCCGAACTTCCGACGATCGAAGAGTCTCTGGGACTCAAGGATTTTGACCTCGCCGCCTGGACGGGACTCTTTGGCCCAGCTGGCCTATCTGGGGGCGTAGTCCAGCGGCTCTCGGATTCCTTGCAGCGGGTGTTGGGCAAGTCCGAGGTGAGGCAGCGTCTCCTTACGGCGGGGGCGGAGCCTACCCCTTCAAGCGCAGCCGAATTCAAGCAGTTGGTGGCGCGTCAGCTTGATGTCTGGGGACGTAAGATTGCCGATGCGGGGATGGAGAAGCAGTGAGCCGTATGCGTGGTAGCGTACCTGACAGTGGCGCAGCCGCACCCGCACGCGAGGCCGCCGGCCCGCGCGCTGCCGTAAGAGCGCTTCATGTGCTCGCCGACATCGCGGTGCATCCGCATGGCATCACTTTGACGGAGCTTGCCCAAGCACTCTCGCTACCCAAGACCTCGCTGCACACGATGCTTCGGGTGCTGGTCGCTGCGCGGTACCTGGTGGTTTCCGATGGCCGTTTTTGCATCGGTACCGAGGCAGTGCAGCTCGGGGCTGCGCTGGCTGGTGCGCCACGCGTTTTTCCGGACTGTATCAAGGGAATACTCGAAGATCTGGCAGAGCGAACCGGCGAGACAGCGCTCTGCGCTCAGCTTACTACCGACCTCAAATCCTGTCGTTATGTGGCATCGGCCGAGACCCGCAACTGGCTTCGGTTTAGTGTGCCAGTGGGGTCGCTCAGACCTGCTTATGCAACGGGTAGCGGCAGGGCGATGCTGGCATTTCTGCCCAAGCACGACCTCAGGACTGCGTTGGCCGGCGTGCGCTTCGAGAGGATCACGCTTCGCACCGTGAGGTCCAGAGCCGAGCTACTCCGCGACCTTGTGCAGATCCGCAAGCGTGGCGTCAGTGCGGTCGATAGCGGAACGGTTGCCGGAGTCATGGCGCTAGCCTCGCCAATTTTTGATTCCGCGGGAGCATGTATCGCTGCCATTACTGTGGGAGGGCCCTCGGCCAGACTCGAGCGTTGCCTGCCCGATCTCGAGGCGTGTGTGATGGAGGCCGCCCAACGATCCTCGCGGATGATGGGCTACGCACGCGGGTGGCCACCTGCTAGTCATCGCAGTTGATCGGAAAGGTGCTCTGGGCCAAGGAGCCGCCGGCAAACAAGGCCGACAGGGCTAAAGCGCCCATGTGGCGCCAAGTGAATCGGATCTTCGGCACAAAAAACGTCCAGGCGCCCTCGATGCGCACCGCCACCTGAGCCGCCTTGCCGGCCCAGGCACCGCTAGGGGATGCGCCCACGATGTAGCGATCGCCGTTGGCCGGAGTGCCCGGAGGCACCGCGACGGCGCGCGACTTGACCGACAGCTGCAACAACGCATCGAGCAGCTTTAAGTTCGCATCCATCCCCGCGTTCCAGCCCGACTCGCGGGCTGCCCATCCATAGCTCACGCCCAGATTCGGGCCACTTGATGCCGCCATTTCACTCTCCGTAGGTCGCCCCGTAGAACATGCCGTAACCCCGGCATTCGGGAATCTCGATCTCCTGGCTCTGCCAGCTCGTATAGCCGTCGCGCACCGCCTCGACCTTCACGGTGAGCTTTTCGTTGGGTCGGTTGACGCCGCTCTCGGTGATCTCGGTTGCTATCGGATATGTCCAACCGGTGCCGGTGATACCTGTCTCGCTGTGCTTAAGCGTCACCGTTTCGCCATAGATGCGCACGGTGTACGTGGTCCCAGGCTCCGGTCCGATACTCGACTCGCCCTGCGTCACGAGATACACGGTCTGCATCAGCCGATTGCGATGCGCCCAGGTCACGGTCACCGCACCCGTGCAGCTGGTATGGCCGATTGGAATCGAGGTACGAAGAGGAAGAGCGCAGCCCCACCCGATCGAACTCCCGGGCCTGCTGCCTGCATGCAGCAGGCCGTCCTCGAGGCACGCCAGGGCACGCAGGTGCCCTCGCGTGTCCACTCGGACCCTGTCGGTCGGGAGTTCGATCCCGAATGCACCAAACACAAAAGGCCACCCGATGGATGGCCTTTTGTGTTTGGTGGTGAAGTTTGGGGCTAAGGCTAACGCCGCTCTCGGAGTTGTGCGACACACGGAGGCGCTGTTGCGGTCTGGTGGGTAGTGCGAGGCAAGAAAAAGTTCTCCTCGCGTTTCCGACGATTGCTCGGTTTCATGAAGCACACCCTGATCGTGACCGGGATCGATGCCGTATGGGGTACAAGCGCGTGTTCCCGACGCGGCAGCAGGGGAGTGTTGACGACCCTCTGCGGTCACCGCCGCGCAGGCGGCCAGAGCCGGGCGGTATGAACCAAAGCCAAAATCCAGACGGTATCCGCATGCACTTCGTATATCACCCGATAGTTGTCGTGGGGTGTCAGTTCGCGCGTACCCGGGATCTGGCCGGATCGCCCCAGCAGGGGATGATTGGCTAACCGTTCAACGGCGGCTGCGAACAGCTCGTCCATACGAACAGCGGCGAGCGGATTGTCTTCGGCGATAAAGTCGATAATGTCGGCGCGGTCTTGCTCGGCCGACAAGGTCCACAGGACCCTCATGCATCAGTGCCACGCGCTTTGCCGCGCAGTCTGGTCCGCCGGGCAGCAAAACGCGCCTCGACCTCAGTATTGCTGGCGTGCTGACCGGCCGCGATCTGCGCACGGGCCGTATCGATCTTGCTGCGCAGGAAAGCCTCGTACTCGCGCGCATGTCGCTGGCGAGCGACGAATTCACGCATGAGTTCACGCACCACCTGCGAAGCCGGACGGTCGCTCGCCTCGGCCTCGGCCATGAAGGCTTCTCGAAGCTCGGGCTCGAGTTTCATCGTAAACACGGCCTCTTTTGGCATTTCCGACTCCGGAAGCTTTGATATACATTTAGTATATACGAGCTCAGTACTTTTCGATCAATTGGTCGCCCGAGTTCCCTGCAGACTCTGGCTTTTCGCGCTCACACCCATGGAAAAACTTCGAATGAGTTCACCATCATCTAAGGAGTGTCATTGCCAACTGCGAAACGGACAGATCTACGGGGACGGTCAGGGTGGGCAGTTCTGC
This sequence comes from Bordetella parapertussis, assembly GCA_945872335.1. GTDB lineage: Bacteria > Pseudomonadota > Gammaproteobacteria > Burkholderiales > Burkholderiaceae_E > SYIM01. Next base: position 25,928 of record CAMBZS010000018.1, read on the forward strand.
CAGTGCCCGGACTGCGGTCCGATCGCGCTCAGGGCGGATGACCGCGCAGCGGTGATGCTCGATGAGCAGTGGCTACGCTCGCGCCTGCGTATGGCACTCGAGATCGAGAGCCGCGACGGCATCACAGACATTGCCGACGGAGTCTGGCGCCTGGGTGACGCTCGTCGTGAGCCGGTAGTGCTTGCCCGCAGTCTCATGCGGCTTTGGGCCGAGCCATCGATCTTTGATCGGGTGCGGGTGGCAGGTGCAGGCATCCGCGTGATCGCGCCGCAGTCGGATCGCGTGCGGGGATCGCCGTTTGCGAGCGGCATCGATTGATTGCCGCTTGAGGAGCGCTTCAGTTTCTACGGCGGGCGGATTTCGTTCATCCCCGATCCCGCGCGTCACCGGGCCGAAGAGCCTGCGCCAGTTGATCCGACCACACCGGTTCACGGCCCCTTTTCCGCCGACTTCCGATGGGCGACGCTACCCGACTGGCCTCACGGACCGACCCGATGCACCGAGGGGCAGGCCGCGATATTCGAGGCATTGTGGTTCTTCAAAGGCGTCGAGGTCGACGGCGAGCGAATCATGCAGTGCGCTGGCCAATCGAGCGACAAGCCGATGGATCTCTTCAAGGTGAAGACGCAGTACAAGGGCAAGCCGGAATACGACGGGCCGCTATTCGCTTACCGCGCGCTGGTGCGGTCACGCAGGCGCGAGGGCGTGTATGCGATGCCGAGTGCTGCGGACTCAGGCCGCTTATAACCGTGCCGCTATACAGCAACAGAGTCGATCAGCAACAGCCGATCAGTTGCATCCCATATGGCGCCGATACATCTCCGGGTTATGCCCAGCGGGGATGTTTTTACATGGATCCTCGGCATATCCGCGAAGAACGTTGTATCGCTTGATCTGCTCGGGTTTGAGGAAATGCACTGTCTTGAAATGCTGCGATAGATGGATAAAGCGAAGCTCTGTCCTGGCCGACTCAGCTTCTGCGAGCAGACGGCGCAGTGATGCCTCGTCGATAGCCCCCTTCGCAAAGGCCGCCTCCAGGGCTGATTCGGCAGCGATCAGACGCTCGCCAGTCGGGATGGCTGCTTTGCGCATATCGTCAAGCAGCGCCTGAGTCTTTTCCACCTGGTCCTGCGTCAGCGGGATCTGATCTTTCAGTTCCAGCAGGTGAGCCGGTCCGGGCATGCCGTTGAGTTCGGCTGCGAGGGCGAGCCCCCAGCCACCACCTCGGCGCAGTTCCTTGATGTCGTTGTCAGACAGCGATTTGATAGCCCGGTTTTGCATGCCGGCGTAGGGTGTCTGCGACCCGTGGTTGTGTTGGGCCGAGGTCGGCAATGGCAGGATGATCGCAAGTGCCAGCAGCACGGTGCTTGATTTCACAGAATTCTCCAAGCTTGATGGACGAGCATATCGCGGTTCACGAAATCGGGATCGTCCGTTCAGTTCCTCGGTGGCACTGCTGAGCAGGGTGCAGTGTTCCAGGCCTTGTGGTTCTTCAAAGGCGTCGAGGTCGACAGCGAGCGAATCATGCAGCGCGCTGGTGCGGTCACAGAGGCGAGAGGGCTTGTATGCGATGCCGCGTGCGGGGGCGTCGGGTTCGGATTGATCGTGCGACGCGCTCGTTACTATCCCCGACTCTCCGCAATCATCTGTCCGATGCAACGTTCCAACTCGTCAAGGTGCTTTGTTACGACTACCTGCACGGTTTCAGGGTCGATATCTCCGAGATAGTTGTGAACGAGAATATTTCGGAAACCGCTCATTTCCCGCCAAGGCACCTGAGGATATGCTGCCTTCAAGGCATCGGGGATACGTTGCGTTGATTCAGACAAAGTCTGGAGATTTCGCAGGGCTGCGTCGTACAGGATGTCGTCCTTCGTGATGTCGCCTCGTTGCTGAATTCTGCGGATCTTGGCGATTGCATCAAGAATGTGCTCTGCATAGGGTTGCCAGGGCTTATTCATAGATCAACGGCTTCGCTGAGTACCCGATCCCGAATATGACGATTGAGCTCGTGCTCAGGGATCACCTCAACCGGACGGCCCAGGAGAGATTCAAGGTGCCTCGCCAGCGGAAGACGCTGAGCAAACAGGTCATAGCCTCGATCGAAATCCACCAGAAAATCGACATCGCTATCGGGTCGCTCGGCGCCGCGAGCCACCGACCCGAAAACGCGAATTCGTCGAGCGCCATATTTGACACCGAGCTGGTCAATCGCGGATTTGTTTGCGCGGATCTGGTCGATAAGCATGGGATGGACGGGGAAGTCGATATTGAGAGTACCCGTCGAGACACGATAGATGACCAATGCCTCGGAGGCAATACCAACCTCTCTTGTCAGACGCAAGAAGACTGCAACCGAGCAACAAGCTGATGGATCTCTTCAAGGTGAAGGTGCAATACAAGGGCAAGCCAGAATACGAGGGGCCGCTCTTCGCTTACCGGGCGCAGGTGCGGTCACGCAGGCGCGAGGGCTTGTATGCGATGTCGTGCGCGGGGGCCGCATAAAATTCGCCAACCTGCACCGCCCCACCAACCCATGTCACGAACTGCTCTCCGTGACACACGTATAAGCCATTGAATG
>CAMBZS010000019.1 GCA_945872335.1 Bordetella parapertussis
CGAGCGCAAGCTCCAGACTTTTCTCTGGAGCGAGCCTTCCCACGCAAAGGGCAACCGGCGTATCGGGATGCGCACCCCAGCTCGCGCGAAGCGCATCACAACGCTTCGCGGGATCGAACAGACGTGCATCGACGCCGCGGCCGAGTACACGCAGTTTTCGGAAGCCCCGGTTGCCGAGCTCCTGTTTGAGGGTCGCCGTCGGTACTGTCGTCAGATCGGTCCGGTTGTGAAACGCTCGAAGATACGCGCCAACCGGCGCGGCGAGCCAGGCGAGTCCGTAGTGCGCCGAGTATTGGTCGAACTGCGTTCGGAAGTCAGAGGAGACCGGGATACCCAGGCGACGCGCAGCCCGCAGCGCCGACCAGCCAAGCGGGCCCTCGGTCGCAATGTGCACAAGATCAGGTCGCTCCGACCGCCAGCGTCGGACGAGCAGCCGCCCCGCCGGCAAGCCCATCATCATCTCCGGATAGAACGGAATCGGTACGCCCTTGAGCTCGGTGACGTGCAGTCGCGATGGATCCACCTCCACCCCCTCCGCTCGGCCGGCTGCATCCCTCGGGCGTAGGCGATACAAATCGATACAGTGTCCCCGCTCGAGGAGTCCGCCAATGAGCCTGGACAGACTCATTGCGACGCCGTTGATGTCCGGCGGATACGTTTCGCTGACCACCGCGAGGCGAATGGGCTTCAACGCGCGCATCGGCTGCTCCTTTGCTTGGCTCGTGTCTCGACTGCAACAGGACCTTAGCCGCGCGATACAACAAATCGATGACAGCGCAGTCGCGAGCGGCCGACGGTCACGCAGTCTTCACAAACCGGGCTCACAGTGTTTGCGTCAAGCAACAATCGTCCATTGACAGGAGACCCGATGAACGCTTTTTTTGATGAGCTCAACCGGCAGCGCTGGGATGATCACCGCTTCTATCACCACTGCCGGATCAACCAGTCGCTGCACCTCTTCAGCGCCTGTTGCTTCGTCGTAGCCTATTTGCTGCTGCCGTTTGAGCCTGCGTGGTCGGCAATCATCGCCTGGTGCCTGTCGATGACCAGCCGGCAGGCAGGTCACTTTTTCTTCGAGCCGCGCGGCTTTGACGAGGTCAATCAGGTGACCGACGAGTACAAGGAGGCCGTCAAGGTCGGCTACAACATCCGTCGCAAAATTGTGCTGATGGCAATCTGGGTTGCGTGTCCGGTTGCGCTGATCGTCAACCCTTCGCTGGGTGGCCTGATCGAGCCGGCTGCAAGCTTCGCAGAAACAATTCACGACACCGGTATCGCGTGGCTGTCTCTGGGTGTCGCAGGACTCGTTTTCCGGGTGATGCAGCTAAGCCTCCAGCAATCGCCATTGGTCGGATTTGCCTGGGGTACGAAGATCCTCACCGATCCGTTTCACGACATCGTGCTCTACCACCGTGCGCCGCTTGCGCTCCTGCGCGGCGAGCGCTACGACCCGATGCATGACGTGACTCAGCGCTGACTCCGGGGTGCGCCACCCGCCAGGTGGCGCACCCGCTTGTGTATGGCCTCAGGCTTTCACGCGCCGCATCACCCCGCGCCGCAGCACTTCCGAGAGAATCGATTTACGGATAGCGCGGTTGGTGGTTTCAGGGCCCTGCCACCAGCCGTCGGCCTGCATCCGCTTGCAGGCAACAACAAAGCGATCGCAGACTTCGCTGAAATCCGCTTCGGTGAAGTCGAGACTGAAGATCAGGCGGCCGCTTCCGACCCAGCTAAGTGCCAATCCCTCGGACCGGAGGTAGAACTGCAGCATCCAGTTGTAGCGCGAAGGGGTGGTGTAGGTGATGGTCCAGACGGTCGACAGGTTGGCGACACGAACCGGCAGGCCTTGCTCACTGAGCCTCTGATTGAGATGAGAAGCACGACCGTCCCAGAGGTGATCGAGATTGGCATAAAGCGCGCGGATCGGCTGGGTCTGGAGCGCATCGAGAAACGCCTTCATGCTGCCCATGACATAGGGGTGCGCGTTGAACGTGCCGCGCGCAAAGCAGATGTCGGCGGGCCGCTCGTCACGGAAACGCTTCATCAGCGCCGCTCTGCCGCACACGACGCCGACGGGCAAGCCGCCACCGAGCGTCTTGCCGTAAGTGACCATGTCGGCACGAACGCCGAAATACTCCTGCGCCCCACCCGGTGCCAGACGGAAGCCCAGAAACACTTCATCAAAGATGAGAACAATGCCGCGCTCGCTGCACACGTCGCGAAGTTGCTCGAGCCAGCGGGTGTATGCGGCACGGTCAAAGCCCGCGCGTCTGCCACTGTCGACCAGCGACGAGTCGCCCGGGGCCGGCGAGTTGGGGTGCAGCGCCTGCAACGGATTTACCAGCACGCAGGCAATGTCGCGACGCGACCTGAGCACCTCGAGGCTGCGCGCATCCATGTCGCGCAACGTGTAGGTGTCCCGGGGCGGAACCGGATTGCCCGGTCCGGGCTGAACATCCTCCCACCAGCCGTGGTAGGCCCCGCAGAAGCGAACCAGATGCGAGCGACCGGTGTGATACCGGGCGAGCCGCACGGCCTGCATCACGGCCTCGGTGCCGCTCATATGAAAAGACACTTCGTCCAGGCCAGAGATTTCCCGCAGCCGCGCTGCGTTTTCGAGCACGCAGGGGTGATAGGACCCCAGCACACAGCCAAGGCCTCGAACACTCGCGACACCAGCCTCGATCGTCGCCTTGTAGAAGTCGTTACCCAGCAGGTTGACGCCATAGGAACCGGTGAGGTCAATCAGCGGATTGCCGTCGAGATCGATCAGATGAATGCCCTCGCTGCGATCCACGAAGCTGCTTGTCCGAAGGGTTGCAGCAACCCGCTCGGAAAATTGGAAGGGAACGCGGTAGCGCGAGATGAACTGCAGGTCGGAGATCAGTTCGCGCGCAGCCCGCGTCATGGCAATGCCGTCGGCATAGCGCGCGTTGAACTCGGCTGCCAGGTTTTTGAACGCAGCCTCCCGTCTGGCGGCCACCTCCGGACCTGCACCGTCACAGGCGAAAAATTCAGCCTCGTCGTACCGGTAGCCCGGAAGCAGCTTTGCAATCCGCCGCGCAATGCGGGCATGGCCCGCCAGCGAACGATGTTTGGCGCGCGACAACTGCAGTCTGCGCCACGCAGCCGGCGCGGCCGCTGCCGCAACACCCGCGGCGAGCGCGGAAAGGACAAAGGTCTCTTGCATGGGGTCAGGCCTCGGCTTGGCTCTTTTCAGAGCGGAATCCCACCGTTCTAGCGCGCGCGCTTGACAATCCGATGAAGGCCCCACGATGCGAAACCCGCTTTCTTACCCGTCGATCAATTTTGCGCTGACCAACCGACTGCCCAGGGCGCTCTGCACGATTGCCTTCGGCCGGCTGAGCCGTATCCGCAGTCGGTGGCTTGCAGCGGCCCTGATATCTGTCTGGAAACGCTTCTCCGACCTCGACTTGTCTGACTCACTCCGGAGTGACTTCGACAGTCTCCATGCCTGTTTCACCCGCGAGCTTCGCCCGGGCGCACGACCTATCAGCCAGGAAGCGGGCACGCTCTCGAGTCCGTGCGATGCGATCATCGGCGCGCACGGCGTGGTGAACGACATGGCGATGCTGCAGGCGAAGGGCATGCCCTACCGCCTCGATGAACTGCTGGGAAGCGCCGCGAGCGCCGAACAGTACCGCGGCGCGACCTACGTGACGCTCAGACTGACCGCGCAGATGTATCACCGCTTTCACAGTCCGGCCGACTGCGAGATCGGCCAGGTCGATTATGTGAGCGGTGACTGCTGGAACGTAAACCCCCCCGCGCTCGCGCGGGTGTCGCGATTGTTCTGCAGAAATGAGCGGGCGGTTCTTCATTGCCGGCTTACAGATACCGGCGAGCCGGTTGCGCTGGTAGCCGTCGCCGCGATTCTGGTTGCAAGCATCCGGCTCCGCTTTGCCGATGTACTGCTCCACCTGCGCTACCGGGGTACCAACCCGATCATCTGTAACCACCAGGCCCACCGGGGTGAGGAACTTGGCTGGTTTGAGCACGGGTCGACCATCATCGTCCTCGCCCCACCGGGCTGGCAGCTCGCCGCGCCGCACGGCAGCGGTACCCAGATCCGGATGGGTGAGGTGTTGCTGAAGGCGCCTGGGCGCTAGTCGGCCGAACTGAGCACCGGCGCTTCGTCCAGGAGCGGCCGGTTGATTGTCGCGGGCTGCGCGCCAAGCCGGTCGGACCAGTCAACGATTTCCAACCGGCCGTCATGGTGTTCGACCAGCGCCGTCAGGCTTTCCACCCAGTCACCGTCATTGCAGTAGAGCACGCCGCCGATATCTCGAATCTCGGCCTGGTGAATGTGGCCGCAGACCACGCCGTCAAGGCCGCGGCGGCGTACCTCGCGAGCCACCGCTTCCTCGAACGCGCACACGTAGCTCACCGCCCGTTTCACTTTGAGCTTGAGATAACGTGACAGGCTCCAGTAGGGCATTCCGAGTCGGGCCCGAAACCGATTGAGGTGCCGGTTGAAACGCAGCGTGGTTTCGTAGGCGATGTCGCCCGCGACCGCCAGCCAGCGCGCGCACTGGATCACGCCATCGAACAGATCGCCGTGCGTGACCCAGAGACGACGTCCGTCAACCGTGGTGTGTACGCAGTCTTCATGAACATCGACGCCACCGAAGTTGTGTTCGACATAGCGGCGAGCGAATTCGTCGTGATTACCTGGGACGAACACCACGCGGGTGCCTTTGCGGGCCTTGCGCAGGATTTTTTGGACGACATCGTTATGCGCCTGCGGCCAGTACCACGATCGACGCAACTGCCAGCCATCAATGATGTCGCCAACCAGATACAGTGTGCGACACTCGTACTGCCGTAAAAAATCAAGTAGCGGACCCGCCTGACAGCCAGGCGTACCAAGATGAAGGTCGGAGATCCAAACAGTCCTGACCGAGGTGGTGACCTCCGGATCGGGGATCGGGACAAGACCAGGGCTCATATCCATGGACCCTGATGGTGGAGGAGCAACATGACCGGTTTGTTAAGGACGAGTGACAGCGACGTGACAGAGGTTGAGCTCAAGCTGCAGCTCGACGAATCCGGGGCCAGTGCAGTCCACGATTGGGTTGTCTCGCGCGGCGGGCGTCGCGAACGGCTTCGCGCGCGCTACTTCGATACCGCCGGGCGTAGCCTCGCTGCCTCGGGCATGGCGCTGCGCCTGCGATATGAGCGGGGGCGCTGGGTGCAGACACTCAAGGCAGCCCTGCCTGGCGCGATCAGCCGGTTTGAGCACGAAGTCATGGTTCAGCGTGGGCAGCCCGACATGCCGCCCTCGCTCGACCCTGCCCGTCACCAGGGTACCGAAGCGGCGCCACTTCTCATGCGCGCGCTCGAGCGCGCCGGCCCCGAAGGTCTGATCAATCACTTCGAAACCGATATCCGCCGCACTGCGGTCCGGTTTCGCAGCCGGCGCGGCGAGGTCGAGGTGTGCCTCGACGCAGGCATCATCGCCGCACCGGGCCGTCACCCGCTCCCGGTCTGCGAGATCGAGGTCGAACTCGTAAAGGGCTCACCGCTGGCCGTCACCGACGTTGCACGCCAGGTCATCCGCGGTCATCCCTGCTGGGTCGATCTCGCCACCAAGGCCGAGCGCGGTCATCGGCTCTCCGCGGGCCGCGGGCAGTCGGGTGCGGCAAAGGCCAGGTCGGTGAGCATTGACCCTAAGGCTGACGCCCTCGCGGCCGCCCGGTTGGTCACACACGAATGCCGGCGGCAGTTGCTCGCCAACCTCGCGAGCATCGCCTCGGGCATAAGCGACGATCCTGAATACGTCCACCAGGCTCGGGTGGCAGTCCGCCGGCTGCGAACCGCCATCCGGCTATTCGACGCCGAACCCCTGCAAAACCTGGACGAGCCGGCCAGGGCGATCGCCCGAGCACTCGGACTGACTCGCGAGCGCGATGTGCTGCTCGAATCGGTGGCGCCCGCCCTCGCTCTGGCAGGGGCTCCGACGACCGATCTGGCCGCGCTTGCGAATGCTGGCAATGCGAGGAGCGTGGTCCGCAGTCGGGACAGCCAGGTGTTCGTGGTCGACCTGCTCGCCGGTGAACTGACCCTCGCAAAGTCGGCGGCTCCCGTTATGGCCCCGGCCGGCCCTCAGCTCGTCGCCCGACTCTCGCAGTGGCATCGCCAGGTGCGGCGTGACTCACGACTGTTTTCTACGCTCGATGACGAACGCCGACACCGCCTGCGTCGGCGAATGAAACGGCTTCGCTACGGCATCGAATTCTGCCGCGCCCTGTGCTCGGACAAGCGATACCGGCGGTACCTGCAGGAACTCTCCGAGGCGCAGGAGGCACTCGGCCGTTACAACGACCTCATCGAGGCGCTCGAGAGCTATCGGGCGCAGATCGAAGCCGATCCGCGGGCCTGGTTCGCGGTCGGCTGGCTCACCGCTGAGGCCAAGGCGCAGTCGTTGCGTTGCGAGACCGCGCTTGCCACGCTTCGCAATTTGAAGACACCCTGGAAAAACCGCTACCTTGCTCCGCAGGCTGTCACCGCTCACCCGGCCGGGATGGCCGATGCCGCCTCTGACCTCGCTTCGACCGCCGCACCCGCGACCGCTGCGGGCGCGCCGGCGGATCACTATGCGCGCGAGCCCGTGAAGCCCACCTGATCATCGTTCATGAATCCGACCGACTCTTCCGCCAGGTCCGGGCTCGCCGCCCTCACCCCGCTCTGGCACCCCAGCCCCGAGCGTGCGGGCCAGGCCCGCATGACCGCCTACCGGCACGACATCGAACGCACGCTCGGGCTCTCCCTCCCCGACAGCACAGCGCTCTGGCACTGGTCAGTCTCCCAGCTGGGGCCGTTCTGGGATTCGATCTGGCGCCACTTCGATGTCGCGGGTACGCGCGGCCATGGCCCTGCGCTCGCAAAGGCCACGATGCCGGGCGCAGTCTGGTTCCCCGGCGCAACCCTCAACTTCGCGGCGCAGGCGCTGCGCCATGCGCCCTCCGAATTACCGGCAATCATTGCCTGTAATGAAGCCGGCGACCAGATCGAGATTTCCTGGACCGAACTCGCAGCGCGGGTCGCGTCGCTCGCCGCCACATTGCGCGCGCACGGCATCACCCGCGGCGACCGGGTCGCAGCGCTTCTGCCCAACGCGGCCGAATCGGTGATTGCCTTTCTCGCCTGCGCCGCGGTCGGTGCCATCTGGTCGCAATGCTCACCCGACATGGGGGCGGCGAGCATCCTCGACCGCTTCCGGCAGATCACCCCCAAGGCACTGATTGCCGTAAGCGCCTACCGCTACGGCGGACGCATCCATGACCGGCAAGCGGTCACCGCACAGCTCCTCGACACCCTTGCAAGCCTCACGCTTTTTGTCGCGGTCCCCGGACCAGCAGAGGCAGCTGAGACCGCGAGCGGCCCGCACGACGCGTCGGGGCTGCCGCGCAGCCACCCGCAGCCAGATCTCGTGGCGCTCACCTGGGCGGCCGCCATCACCGACCCCGCTCCGCTTCTCATCGATCCGGTTCCCTTCGAGCATCCTCTCTGGATCGTCTACTCATCGGGCACCACGGGTCTGCCCAAGCCGATCGTGAACGGGCACGGTGGGGTCACGCTCGAAATGCTCAAAGTGATGGCGCTTCACAACGATCTTCGCGCGGGCGAGCGCTTTCACTGGTTCACCACCACCGGCTGGATCATGTGGAACTGCCAGATCAGCGCACTCCTTGTGGGCGCCACGATCTGCCTCTATGACGGCAATCCGGGCTGGCCCGATGCCGGCGCACTCTGGCGATTCGCCGATCGCCTGGGCCTCCACTTCTTCGGTGCCGGCGCAGCTTTCCACACCAGCTGCATGAAGGCGGGGGTCAGGCCCGCGGGCGAGCGTCTGCGTGACACCCTCCGGACAGTCGGATCCACCGGCTCGCCGCTGTCGGCCGACGCCTATCGCTGGCTGCAGGCCGAACTCGGACCCGAGGTCTGGATCGCACCGATCTCGGGCGGCACCGATCTTTCAAGTGCCTTCATCGCCGGTGACTGCACACAGCCCGTGATCGCCGGCGAAATGCAGACACGCTGCCTGGGCGCGGCCGTGGCTGCCTGGAACGCACAGGGGCAGCCGGTCATGGGCGAGGTGGGCGAACTGGTGTGCACCACGCCCATGCCCTCCATGCCGCTCTATTTCTGGGGTGACGACGAGCACCAGAGCCGCTACCGCGACAGCTATTTCGACATGTACCCGGGCGTCTGGCGGCACGGCGATTGGATCGAGATCACCCCGCGTGGTGGCGCGATCGTCTACGGCCGCTCGGACGCCACCATCAATCGCCATGGCGTACGCATGGGTACGAGCGAGCTCTACGCAGCGGTCGAGGCCCTGCCCGAGGTACTCGACAGCCTGGTGGTCGACCTCGAGTATCTGGGGCGCGAGTCGTACATGCCGCTGTTTGTGGTGTTGCGGAATGGCGTCATGCTCGATCAGGCGCTGCAGTCACGGATCGTGCTCGCCATTCGCGGGGCGCTTACGCCGCGCCATGTCCCCAACGACATCTTTCAGGTCGAGGCCGTCCCTAGAACGCTCACCGGCAAGAAGCTCGAGGTGCCGATCAAGCGCCTGTTGCTCGGCGAAGCACCCGAACGCGTCTTCAACCGTGATGCCATCGCCAACCCCGACTGCCTGGCCTGGTATCTGCGCTTTGCCGACTCGCGCAACTCGCGCGGGGGCGCGCCGCGGGGCTGAGGCGCGGGTCCGGTCGGCTCGTCGGTGCTGCGTCAAGCCGGCGGCGCCGGCCCTCGCGCCTTGAGTCTGTCCGCCCACTCAAGCACACTCCGGGTTTTTCCGCTTCGGGGACTCTGATGAGCAATTCAATTGGCTGGATCGGCTTGGGCCGCATGGGCGAAGCGATGGTCGCGCTTCTGCTGAAGGCGGGCCACCGCGTCAGCGTCTGGAACCGCACGGCCTCCAAGGCCCAGCATCTTGCCGACTACGGCGCGACAGTGGTCGAGAACAAGCTCGACCTGGTCGACTGTGACGCGGTCTTCACCATGGTGTCGACCACCGATGATCTGATCGAGGTGCTGTTTGGCGACGGCGGTCTGGTCACCGGCGCGCGCAAGCCCCGCGTCGTGATCGACAGTTCATCCATCTCGCAGGAAGGCTCGGCCGACATCCGCGCGCGCCTCGAGGCGCTTGGCGTGGCCTATCTGAGCGCCCCCGTCTCGGGGAACGCCAAGGTGGCCAAGGCCGGTAAGCTCCTGATCGTGGCCTCCGGCCCCAGGGCGCTTTACGACGAAGCAGCGCCCTGGTTGTCGGCCCTGGGCCGCAAGCTCATGTGGGTGGGCGAGGGCGAACTCGCCCGGGTCTGGAAGATTGCTCACAACACCATGTTTGGCGTCGTCATCCAGAGCCTCTGCGAGATCACCGTGCTCGCCGAGAAGGCGGGCATTCCCCGCCATGTGTTCCTCGAGAGCATCAATGACTCGGTACTGGGTTCGATGTACACCCGCTACAAATCTCCGGTGCTCACCAACCTCACTTTCGAACAGGTCACCTTCACGCCGAAACTGCTGCTGAAGGACATGGATCTGGGGATGGGCGCGGCCAAGGCGAACGGCGTTGCGATGCCAGCCGCCGCAGCAACGCGTGAATCCGTCGCAAGACTGGTGGGCCGCGGCTATGACGACGTTGACTTTGCGATTCTGCTCAAAGAGATCGCGAGCGACGCAGGCCTTGAAATCAAACCCGAGAATGTCGCGGTGAGCGACGGACTTCAGAAATAATCCAGGGAGATCATCATGTATCGCTCGCTTTCACGACTGCTTGCCGCACTCTCCGGTGCGTTCATGGTGGCAGGCGCCTCGGCGCAGGCCCAATTCCCCTCCAAACCCATCCGCTTCATGGTGCCCTTTACTGCGGGGAGCGGCACCGACATCATCGCGCGCACCGTGGGCGAGGCGATGAGCAAAAGCCTGGGTCAGCCGGTGGTGGTCGAAAATCGACCCGGTGCCGGGGGCACGATTGCCGCCGCCCAGGTGGCCAAGGGCGAGGCCGATGGCCATCTGCTGCTGATCCACTCCTCGGGCCATGCCCTGAACCCGGCCATCTATCCCAATTTGTCCTACGACACGCTGAAGGACCTCACCGGCATTACCGCGCTCGCGTCGCTTCCGAACGTGATGATCGTCTCGCCCGCGCGCGGCTGGAAGACCGTCAACGATGCGATTGCAGCGGCCAAGGCCAAGCCCGGCGCCCTCAACTACGCGTCGGCAGGCACCGGCAGCGCCACGCATCTCAACGCAGAGAAGTTCAAGCTTCGCGCGGGCATCGATGCGGTTCACGTGCCTTTCAAGGGCACGCCCGAAGCGCTCACCGAGATCATCGGCGGCCGGATCGACTGGTTCTTTGCGCCGCTCGCTTCCTCGATCGCCATGATCCGCGAGGGCAAGCTCCAGGCACTCGCGGTCAGCACGCCAGCGCGCGCGCCCGCGCTGCCGGATGTACCGACCACGGTCGAGGCGGGGCTCGCCGATTCATCGTATGTGTTCTGGGTGGGCATGATCGCGCCCGCGGGAGTGCCAGCAGCCGTGCAACAGAAACTGAATGAAGAAGCGCGCAAGGCGCTCGCCAGCGCCGACGTACGCGAGCGCATGGCGCGTGCAGGCGCTGATCCGCTACCCATGTCGATCGCCGATTTCAACGCCTTCATCCGCGCCGAAATGGAATCGGCCGCGCAGATCGCCAAGGCTGCCAACCTCAAGGGCCAGTGAGCCGGAGTACAGCATGACTGACACATTGCATGACGAACTGCTGATCCGGCGCATGGTCGAGCGTTGGGCGGTCTGGCGCGACGCCGGTGACTGGGAGCGCTTTGCCACTGTCTGGCATCCCGACGGAATGATGATGGCGACCTGGTTTCAGGGGCCCTATAAGGACTTCATCCGGGTCACGCAGGAAGGCTGGGCGAAGGGCGTCAGCATCCTGCACTTCCTGGGCGGCTCGGCGATTCAGGTGGCAGGCGACCGGGCCATCGCACAAACCAAGATGACGATCTCGCAGCGCGGCATGGTCGAGGGCAGCAACGGCCCGGTGCTCTGCGATGTGGTGTGCACCGGCCGCTTTCACGATTTCGTTGAAAAACACGAAGGCGAATGGAAACTCCTGCACCGCCAGCCGATCTATGAAAAAGATCGGATCGATCCGCTGGATCCCACCGCCGTGCTGCAACTCGATCAGGCGCTGCTCGCCACCTTCCCCGAGGGCTATCGCCATCTCGCCTACATCCAGACCCGCATCGGCTACAAGGTCAAGATGGACATGCCGATGCTGAAGGGCGACGCTGTGCAGGCGCTCTACGCGCGCGCCGGCCGGTGGCTCGCGGGCGGACCGCTCGAGCGTTAGAGGCTGGCGCAGGCACGGGGCCCCGGAAGGCTCGCTCCGCGCCGCAACGTCCTCAGCCACCCCGTTTCTACCGCTTCAAACGAAGGACCCCGGCTCATGACCTCGAAGACTGTTGCCACCCGTCGCGCGAGCATCGCGAAGTTGTCTGCGCTTGCCGGTGCGGCCGCCCTGGGCGCGCCTCTGCGTGCAAGCGCCCAATCCGATTTTCCCAATCGGGCGCTCCGCGTGATCGTGCCCCAGCCCCCTGGCGGCGGGTTTGATTTCGTTGCGCGCCAGCTCGCCGAGCGGCTGTCACGCCGCCTTGGACAGAGCGTGGTGGTGGAAAACCGGCCGGGCTCGGGCACCCTGGTTGGAACCGATGCGGCCGCGCGCGCCGCCCCCGACGGCTACACGCTTCTCATGGGCTCGGTCTCCAATATCGCGCTGAACATGGGGCTTTACCAGAAGCTCTCCTATGACAGCCTGCGCGACTTCGAATCGGTAGGACTCGCGGTGAGTTACGGCTACACGCTGGTTGCACGGCGCGACCTGCCGTTCGGATCACTGCGCGAGCTGATCGCCCATGCGCGCGCCAACCCCGACAAACTCACCTATGCCTCGGCCGGCAACGGCTCGGGTCAGCATGTGCTCGCCGCCGCGCTCTGGCATCTGGCCGGGGTGAAGGTGGTGCATGTACCCTACAAGGGCGCCCAGGCCGTCTACCCTGACCTGATCGGTGGCCGGGTCGATGTGTTCATCGATCTGTCGTCCACCGCACGCACCCAGATCACGGCGGGCGCAGTCAAACCGCTCGCCACCTCCGGGGCCGACCGGAGCGCCCTTCATCCCGATGTTCCAACCTTCATCGAGAGCGGTGTTTCGCTTGATCTCGAGTCGTGGTTTGGCTACTTCGCGCCGGCAAAAACCCCAGGCGACGTCCAGGAAAGGCTGCGCCGGGAGCTGGCAGCGGTCATCGCCGACAGCGAGCTTCGCGAGGCCTTCACCAAGGCTGGCGGCAAACCGCTCTCGCTGGATGCGGGCGCCGAGCGGGCACTGGTGCGACGCGACGTCGAGCGCTGGACCAAACTGGTTCGCGACATCGGCATCAAGGCAGACTGAGCCCACGCAGCCCCGGCTTACCCGGAAAAGCCCCGCAACGCCTTGCGGGAGCTGCCATAGCGCCGGGGTTTCGTGTAGGGTTCCCGGTTGTAAACCTTTTGTCACACACCAACTGCCGCAATGTCCGCGCCCAGTCACCCTTCAGACACGCTCCTGCAGACCACGGGTCTGGTGAAGGAGTTCAAGGGCTTTATCGCCGTCGCCGACGTGAATCTAAGCGTGCGCCGCGGGCACATCCATGCGTTGATCGGCCCCAATGGCGCTGGCAAAACCACTGTCTTCAACCTGCTCACGAAATTCCTCCCGCCCACCCGCGGCTCGATTGTGTTCAATGGCCACGACATCACCCGCGAGAAGCCCGCGCAGATCGCTCGTCGCGGCATCATCCGCTCGTTCCAGATCTCGGCGACATTTCCGCATCTGACCGTCCGCGAAAATGTCCGAATCGGCCTGCAGCGCCATCTCGGCAACTCCTTTCACTTCTGGCGCTCCGAGCGCGTGCTCGACTCGCTGAATGGCCGCGCCATGGAGCTGCTCGATACGGTCGGTCTCACCGAATTCGCCGATACCGTCACGGTGGAGCTCTCTTACGGGCGTAAGCGTGCGCTTGAAATCGCCACCACGCTCGCGATGGAGCCCGAGCTCATGCTGCTTGATGAACCCACGCAGGGCATGGGGCATGAAGACGTCGACCGTGTCACCGAGCTGATCCGCAAGGTGAGCGCCAACCGCACCATCCTCATGGTGGAGCACAACATGGGCGTGGTCTCGCGTATCGCCGACACAATCTCGGTGTTGCAACGCGGACAGATCATCGCCGAAGGACCCTACGAACTGGTCTCGCGCGACCCCCAGGTGCTAGAAGCCTACATGGGCAGCGCCGAAACCGAATTACAGGGCGCACATGGCTGAGCCCGGACGCGAACTGCTTCGGCTGACCGACGTACATGCCTGGTACGGCGAGTCGCACATCCTGCACGGCATCGATCTGCATGTGAATCAGGGTGAGGTGGTCACACTGCTCGGCCGGAACGGTGCCGGCCGAACCACCACGCTCAAATCCATCCTGGGGCTGGTCGGCCGTCGCGCGGGTTCCATCATGGTGAACGGTACCGAAACGGTAGCCATGCCGCCTCATTCGGTAGCGCGCCTGGGCATCGGTTACTGCCCTGAAGAGCGCGGCATCTTCGCCAGTCTGTCGTGCGAGGAAAACCTTCTGCTGCCACCGGTCATCGCGCAGGGTGGCATGTCGGTCGAGGAAATTTATTCCCTCTTTCCGAACCTGAAAGAGCGGCGGGCGAGCCCCGGCACCCGACTCTCGGGTGGCGAGCAGCAAATGCTGTCGGTGGCCCGCATCCTGCGCACCGGCGCCAATCTGCTGCTGCTTGACGAAATCTCTGAGGGTCTGGCGCCGGTCATCGTGCAGGCGCTGGGCCGCGCCATCCGCATGCTGCGTGACAAGGGCTTCACCACGGTGATGGTGGAACAGAACTTCCGCTTTGCAGCACCACTTGCCGACCGGTTCTACATCATCGAGCATGGACGCGTCGTCGAGACCTTCGCCTCGGGCGAACTCGAGGCGAACGCCGAGACCCTCAAAACCTACCTGGGCGTCTGATCCCGACAGTCCCGTTTCTTTCTTTACTCATTCAAACCAAGGAGACAACTCATGACCATTCGACAGATTCTGCGCAGCTCGGTCGTCGCGGCCGCAGTGGCGCTTGCATGGCCTGGCGCCCAGGCACAGATTTCCGATGGTGTGATCAAGATCGGCGTGTTGTCCGACATGTCCAGCCTCTATACCGATATCGCGGGACGGGGCTCCGAGCTTGCTGCGCGGATGGCGGTGGAAGACTTCGGCGCGGCCGCCAAGGGCATGAAGGTCGAGATCGTCTCGGCAGACCACCAGAACAAGCCCGATGTGGGCTCCCAGATCGCCAACCAGTGGTATGACGTCGACAAGGTCGATGTCATCGTCGATGTGCCCACCTCGTCGGTGGCGCTCGCCATCAACGAAGTCACCCGCAAGAAGGGCAAGGCGTTCCTGGTCTCGGGCGCAGCCTCCTCAGACCTCACCGGCAAGGCCTGCTCGCCCAACACGATTCACTGGGCCTACGACACCTGGATGCTCGCCAACGGCACGGGTAACGCCATCGTCAAGACCGGCGGCGACAGCTGGTTCTTCCTCACTGCCGACTACGCCTTCGGCCACGCGCTCGAGCGCGATACCGAGGCGGTGGTTCAGAAAAACGGCGGCAAGGTGCTGGGCAAGGTGCGGCACCCGCTCAACACCCAGGACTTCTCCTCGTTCCTGCTGCAGGCACAGGCCTCGAAAGCCAAGATCGTGGGGCTTGCCAACGCGGGCGGCGACACCACCAATTCGATCAAGCAGGCGGCCGAGTTCGGCATCGTCAAGCGTGGTCAGAACCTGGCCGGGTTGCTGGTGTTCATTTCCGACGTTCATTCGCTGGGTCTTCAAACCGCTCAGGGCCTGATCTTCACTGAAACCTTCTACTGGGACATGAACGACCAGACCCGCGCTTTCACCAAGCGCTTCGCACCCGCCAACCGCGGCATTCATCCCACCATGGTGCATGCGGGGGTCTACTCGGCGGTGCTGCATTACCTGAAGGCGATCGAATCGGCCAAGACCGACGACGGCACCAAGGTGATCGCAGAAATGAAGCGCCTGCCCACTGACGACCCGCTGTTTGGCAAGGGCTCGGTCCGTGCTGACGGCCGCAAAATCCATCCGGCCTACCTGGTCGAGGTCAAGAAGCCTTCGGAGTCGAAAGGGCCGTGGGATTACCACAAGGTTCGCGCCACCATCCCGGCCGGAGAGGCCTTCCGCCCCATGGATCAGGGCGGTTGTTCGCTCGTCAAGTAAGGGCGATTCGTTCAGCCCGCAGATCACCGACCGCAGACAGATCGCACCATGGAAATCTTCGGAATTCCGATTCAGGCCCTCTTCGGCCAACTCCTGATCGGGCTCATCAACGGCTCGTTCTATGCGCTGCTGTCTCTGGGTCTCGCGGTGATCTTCGGGCTGCTCAACATCATCAACTTCACGCATGGCGCCCAGTACATGCTGGGCGCGTTCTGCTCCTATCTGCTCTTGAACAAGCTTGGTATCGGCTACTGGTGGTCGCTGCTGCTCACCCCGCTCATCGTCGGGGCGAGCGGCATGCTGATCGAGCGGCTGATGCTCGCGCGCCTCTACAAGCTTGACCACCTCTACGGGCTGCTTCTCACTTTCGGGCTCGCCCTCATCATCCAGGGGCTGTTCCGCAACGAGTTCGGCTCATCGGGCCAGCCCTATCGCGTACCCGCCGAACTCACCGGGGGCCAGAACCTGGGCTTCATGTTCCTGCCCAACTACCGCGGCTGGGTGGTGGCCACCTCGCTAGTGGTGTGCCTGCTCACCTGGTTTGTCATCGAACGCACCAAGCTCGGCGCGTATCTGCGCGCAGCCACCGAAAACCCGCAACTGGTGCAGGCCTTCGGCATCAATGTGCCACGCATGATCACGCTCACCTATGGCTTCGGTGTGGCGCTCGCAGCGTTCGCCGGTGTCATGGCAGCGCCTATCTACCAGGTCAATCCGCTGATGGGCGCAGACCTCATCATCGTGGTGTTCGCGGTGGTGGTGATTGGCGGCATGGGCTCCATCATGGGCGCGATCGTCACCGGTTTCGGGCTCGGCATCATCGAGGGACTCACCAAGGTGTTTTATCCTGAGGCGTCGAACACGGTGATCTTCATCATCATGGCCATCGTGCTGCTGGTGAAGCCCGCTGGCCTGTTTGGCACCCAGAAGTAGCAGGTTCAAGCCGATGAGCACCCCACTTTCGACCACCGCCGCTGCAGACGGCAGCCGCGCACAACTGATCGCCTTCCTTGTGATGGTGGTAGTGCTGCTTGTCGCGCCGCTCTGGGTCTATCCGATCTTCATGATGAAGGTCATGTGCTTTGCGCTCTTTGCCTGCGCATTCAATCTTCTGATCGGCTTTGGCGGTCTGCTGTCGTTTGGTCACGCCATGTTTCTGGGGTCGGCGGGCTATGTCTCGGCATGGTGCGCCAAGTCGCTCGGGCTCACACCGGAACTCTCGATCCTTGCCGGCACGCTGGCAGCCACGCTGGTGGCCATCGTGTCGGGGCTGCTCGCCATCCGCCGGCAGGGCATCTACTTCGCCATGATCACGCTGGCGCTGGCACAAATGATTTTCTTCTTTTGCCTGCAGGCGCCCTTTACCGGCGGCGAAGACGGCATCCAGGCAGTGCCTCGCGGCAAGCTCTTCGGACTGTTCGATCTCACCAACCACTTCGCCATGTACGCGCTGGTGTTCGTCATCTTTGTGGGCGGCTTTCTGCTCATCTGGCGAATCATCCACTCGCCCTTCGGGCAGGTGCTGAAGGCTGTTCGCGAGAATGAGGCGCGCGCGATTTCACTCGGCTACGACACCGACCGCTACAAGCTCTTTGCTTTCATTCTGTCGGGCGCGCTGTCGGGGCTCGCCGGTGCCACCAAGTCGCTGGTGTTCCAACTCGCCTCGCTCACCGATGTGCACTGGTCGATGTCGGGCGAGGTGGTGCTGATGACGCTGCTGGGCGGGCTGGGCACGCTGTTCGGGCCTGTGGTGGGCGCTGCGATCATCATCTCCATGCAGAACTACCTCGCCCAGTTCGGCGCCTGGGTCACCATCATTCAGGGCATCATCTTCGTGGTCTGCGTGCTCGCCTTCCGGCGCGGCATCGTCGGCGAGATCGCGCATGCGATCCGCAAGCCTCTCTGACGCGGCGCTGCCCGCGCGTGTCAACATCCTGATCGCGGGCGCCGGCGTCATGGGCGCGGCCGCCGCGTTCTGGCTCACGGCCCGTGATCCGTCGCTTCGCGTGCTGCTCGTTGAGCGCGAGCCTGGTTTTGCGCGCGCATCCTCCAGCCTGTCGGCGAGCTCCATCCGTCAGCAGTTCACCACACCCGTCAACATCGCGCTGTCGGCGTTCGGAATCCAGTTTCTGCGTAACGCCGATCGCGCACTCGCCCTCGAGGGTACCGCCCCCGGGACGCTCTCGCTGGGCCTGACCGAGCCCGGCTACCTGTATCTGGCGGCGCCCGAGCATGAATCGGTACTGCGTACCGCAAACGCGATTCAGCGCGCAGCAGGCGCCGATGTGGCGCTTTTATCGCCCGCCGACCTCGGGGAGCGCTTTCCATGGCTCTCTACCGACGGCATCGCCCTGGGCTCGCTCGGACTCTCGGGCGAGGGCTGGTTCGACGGACCGGCGCTCCATCAGGCGCTCCTCGCCCGGGCACGGGCGCAGGGCGCGCGTCTGATTGCCGATACCGTGTGCGGCATCAACCTGAGCGACCGCGCGAGGTCGGGAACGAAACGGGTCACCCGTGTGCAGCTTGCGAGCGGGGCGCACATTCAGTGCGACCACTTCGTGAACGCTGCAGGCCCCTGGTCGCGGACGCTCGCCGCGCTGGCAGGTATCGCGCTCCCGGTGGCGGCCAGACGTCGTACAGTCTTTGTGCTGTCGTGTCCGTTGCAATTGCCAGCCTGCCCGCTGCTGATCGACCCGTCAGGATTCTGGCTGCGCCCGGAGGGTCGGTATCTGATCACCGGTAGCCCCCCTATCGATGACACCGATGACCTGCCGCTCGAGCCCGATTGGCGCGAACTCGACGAGGCGCGTTGGGCGCAACTCGCCCACCGCATTCCTGCGCTCGAAGCGATGCGAATCGAGCGCGCCTGGGCGGGCTACTATGAGATGAATCTCTTCGACCACAACGCGGTGATCGGTCCGCACCCGGACGTTGCCAATTTCTGGATGATGAGCGGGTTTTCCGGTCACGGCATGCAGCATGCGCCCGGCGCGGGCCTCGCCTTGAGCGAATGGCTTCTCGATGGCCTTCCATCAACCATCGACGTGCGTCCCCTTTCCTATGAGCGCATTGCGCGCGGCGAGCGCCTGCCGGAACTCAACGTGATCGGCTGAGCGTGCGCACTCAACCCGCGCCAATATCGAAGACCACGCCCTGTGCCAGCGGCAAGGTGCTGCCGAAGTTGATGGTGTTGGTGGTCCGCCGCATGTAGGCCTTCCAGGCGTCGGAGCCCGATTCGCGACCGCCCCCGGTTTGTTTGTCGCCGCCAAAGGCGCCACCAATTTCCGCGCCCGAGGTGCCCAGGTTCACATTGGCAATCCCGCAATCGGAGCCGCCTGCGCTCAGAAAGCGTTCGGCCTCCTGCAGGTCGCGGGTGAAGATCGACGACGACAGGCCCTGGGGAACATCGTTATTCAAGGCAATCGCTTCATCGAATGTGTCGTAGTCGATGGCATAGAGGATGGGCGCAAAGGTCTCTTCGCGCACCACGTCGGTCTGGGCAGGCATTCTGACGAGTGCGGGCTCGGCATACCAGGCTTGCGGGTAGCGATCGGCGAGGCGACGCTCACCCCCAGTCACCGTGGCCCCTTCGGCGCGAGCGCGCGCCAGCGCCGACTGCATCGACTCGAACGCCAGCCCATCAACCAGCGGGCCCACCAGGGTGCCCGGATCGAACGGGCTACCGACCGGCAGGCTCCGCCGCGCGCGCTCCAACGCCTCGAGCAGGCGCTCGCGTACCGAGCGATGCACGATCAGCCGGCGGGTGGTGGTACAGCGTTGGCCCGCCGTGCCCCAGGCGCCGAACACCAGTCCGCGGAGCGCGAGGTCGAGATCGGCCGAGGGCGCCACAATCACCGCGTTGTTGCCGCCGAGTTCAAGCAGTGACCGGCCGAGCCGCGCCGCCACGCGGGGCGCCAGGTCCAATCCCATGCGGGTGCTGCCGGTTGCCGACACCAGCGCAATATCGCGATGCTCGGCGATTGCACGCCCCATCGTGGCGCGGCCCAGTCCGACCTGAACCAGGTCGGCCAACATGGCGCGCTCCTCCGCATCTGCACCCCGAGCCGTGGCATAGCGATCGATGGCCATGCTGAAGATCTCGCGCACTGCCAGCGCGGTGAGCGGCGTTTTTTCGGAGGGCTTCCAGATGACCGGATTGCCACAGACGAGCGCAAGTGCAGCATTCCAGGACCACACCGCCACCGGAAAATTGAATGCGGTGATCACGCCTACCGGCCCGAGCGGCAGCCACTGCTCCATCATGCGGTGCGCGGGGCGCTCCGAGGCGATGGTGAGTCCGTGCAGCTGACGCGACAAGCCCACCGCAAAGTCGCAGATATCGATCATCTCCTGAACTTCGCCGGCCGCCTCGCTGGGAATCTTGCCTGCCTCGATGCTCACCAGCGCAGCGAGCGCGGGCTTGTGTTCGCGAAGCGCCTCGCCCAATACCCGGACCAGCTCACCGCGCTGCGGGGCGGGCACCCCAGCCCAGCGCGCGAACGCCGACCGCGCGCGCCGAGCGGCTTCATCCACCCAGCCGCTCTCCTGAAGAGGCAGCTCGGCCACCAGCGCGCCATCAATCGGGCTTCGCACCGCAATGACCGTATCGCCCCGCGCAGGTGGCGAGAGCCTTACACCCAGTTCATTCAAGAGGGCCGCGGCGCGGCTCGCAATCTCGCTCATGAGTATCTCCATTCATTCAGACCAGGCAGTGCGCGAGGCGGGGATACGCGGCGCGCGGTGCGCAGGCTTCACCGCCTAGCGCGTCTCGCGCAGCGCCGCCTCATAGACCAGGCGGGCCGCCACCGCATCCTCGATCGCAAGCCCCAGTGATTTGAAAATAACCGGCCGACCCGCCGGCGGACGCTCCTTGCGCCCAAGCAGGATTTCGCCCAGCTCTGCGTAAATGGGGGCGCCCGACAGGATCACATCACCCGACTCTTTCTCGGCCGCTTCGCGCTGATCGGCGATCACCGGATGCTGCATCGCATCGTCATCGAGTTCACGCCACGTTGGGCGGGGGGCGCCCACCGCCGCGACAAAGGCGTCGGATTCGAGCCAGCGGCCCGCCAGAATCGGCTCGGCTGCATGACTCACGGTGCACACGATGGCCGCGCCGCGCACCGCCTGCTCGGCGCTGTCGCAGGCAACCCCGTCGATTTCCTGCGCACAGCGTGCAACGTTGACGGGGTTGCGGCTCCAGACCCGCAGCTCTCGCACCCGACGTACGCGCCGCAGCAGTCGCGCGTGGCTGCGCGCCAGCACTCCGCTGCCAAGCAGCGCCACCACGCCCGCGTCGGGTCGGGCGAGCGCATCGACCGCCACTGCGGTTGCCGCCGCGGTTCGAAGTGCGGTCAGCATGTTGGCCTCGATCACAGCCAGCACCTCGCCGGTATCTGGCGCCATCAGCAGCACGGTGGCCATGAGGGTGGGGCGGCCGCGTGCCGCATTGTCGGGCACCAGGGTGATCAGCTTGGTTGCCAGGGCATCGCCAATCTGCGCCGGCTTCATGAAGAGGAGACCCGGCGGCTGCGCAGGATCGAATCGGGTTGAAGGGCCGAAGGGCATGACGCCACGAAGCGGCTGGATCGCCTTCCCTGCGGTCAGCGCCTTGAGCGCCTCGGCAATTCCCTGAATCAGCGCATCGGGATCGAGCAGACGCTCGACGTCTGTCTCGGAGATAAGGCGTGCCATCTCAGCCGGCCTGCGTTGGCTGCGCCCGGGGTGGCTGCGCCGAACGTCCCACGCCCACCACGATGCCGAGCGTCACGCAGACAAGGCCCGCGCCCAGCATCGAGGTGAAGGGTTCATCGAGCCACAGCACTGCCGAACCCGCAGTGATGGCGGGCACCACCGCGGTGAGCATGGGGGCCCTGACCGGACCGAATACCTGCACCATTTTCATGAAACCGATTCCGGAAATGATTGCAGCAAAAATACCCTGAAGCAGTGCCTGCAGGCCGATCTCGGACCACCCCGCCTGGGCGAGCCCCGAGCGCACCAACCCCGCCCCGGCGAGCGCGAGATACGGCAGACCGAACACCACGGCGGCAAACACCGCGACAGCAATGGTGGCTTCAACCGGTCCGACCCCCCACCGCCGGCTGAGCGTGGTGAAGATCGCCCAGACAAAGGGTGTGAACAGATACAGCACATCGCCGATCCAGACGTTACCGCCCTCGAGCGCCGCTGTCATCGCCAACCCTCCCACCATCAGGGCACCGATGATGATGAGCCCGAGGCTCAGCAGCCGCCGCGAATCGGCCCGCTCGCCGTTGATGAGCCAGGCGAACAGCGCAGCCCAGAGCGGCAGCAACCCCGGCATGAGCACCGCGCTGTGCGAAGCGGGCGCAAGTGAAAACCCGTGATAGGCGAGGAGCCCGAAGATCACGCCGCCGGTCATGCCCAGTGCAGCCGTCTGACCTGCCGGCACCGGAGACAGCCCCAACCAGCCACCGCCGCGTCTGCGCACCAGCCACCAGCCCCAGGGCGCAAGCACGAGCGCCGAGACCGTGAACCGGATCGCGATGACATCCATCGGCAGGAGCGTTCGCGCGGCAAGCGCCCGAGAGCCCACGATAAACAGGGTCCAGGTGGCCACGGTCACCAGCGTGGCGGCAACGCCCAGCAGAAAATCAGCGCGACGCACGCTCAAGCAAACGGCGGCAGTTGGCCGCGCGCCCGATCAGCCCAGGCTCTCCCAGTAGTCGAGCATGCGCTTACGCATCGCGGCATCCGGAATTCGACCGCGGGCGGCGGCAAGATTGTCGAGCGCGTATTCCGGTCGATCGGTGCCTGGGATGATCACCGTCACTGCCGGATGCCCGAGCAGGAACTTGAGAAAGAACTGCGCCCAGCTGGTGCAGTCGATTTCCTTGGCGAAATCAGGCAGTTCGCGCCCCTTGGCCTTGGCAAACAAGCGGTTGCGTCCAAAGGGCAGGTTGATGATCACCGCGAGACCACGCTCCTGGGCAAGCGGCAGGATGCGCTGCTCGGCGAGGCGGTTGTCGAGCGCGTAATCGATCTGGATGAAATCGATTTTCTCGGTTCGCATGATGCGTTCGAACTCGGGATGCGTGCGTTCAAACGAGGTGGTGATGCCGGTGTAGCGAACCTTGCCCTCGTCACGCAGCCTGCGGATGGTTTTCAGGTGCGTATCGGTGTCACGCACGTTGTGAACCTGGAGCAGATCGAACCGCGCCACACCCAGGTCGGCGAAGGAGCGGGTGACCTGATCGATGCCCGCCTGCTCGCCGGTGGTGCTGATCTTGGTTGCGATGAAGGCGCGCTCGCGGATCGGCGGCTCAAGCATTTTCAGCACCTCGCCCAGCCGCTTCTCGGCCTGTCCATAAGTGGGCGCGGTATCGATCATTGCGCCACCGCCGGCGATCAACGTGCGCATGCTCTCGGCGAGTTGCGGAATCCTGGCGTGCTGGGCTTCGATATCGAAAATCACCGCCGTGCCCGAACCGATCACCGGGATCATTTCTCCCGATGAAGGGATGGGTCGCTTCAGGACCGGGCCGGTGGCGGCCAACGCGGGTAACGCTGGCCCGAGCAGCGCGGCGCCAGCAAGCGCGCCCGACTGGCGGAGAAAGTCAGACCGTGTGAGGCCATTGGAGGCGACGAAGGGAGTGACGGTGGACATGCGTTTCTCCTGTGCAGGATCGGAAAAAGTGGGGAGCTGTGCTTAACTGACCTGGCCATCATCGCTTGTGCGGCTCGCACGCTCGCGTTGCATGGCGCCGAGTTTGAGCAACATCACCGCCCAACCGAGCGCAACCGGCACCGTCAGCCAGGCAACCAGCGAGGCTTCCAGGGCAGCGGCCTGGCGAAGCGCGGTGTAGATCCAGCCGCTTGCCGCGTCAGCGCCCCGAAACACCGCAGTGTCGATGAAGCTCTTCGATTTATACATCTGCTCGCGCGTGACCACCGTAAAGAGGGTTTCACGCGCCGGATTGGCCAGTGAAAACTCGGCCGCACGCTTGACCGCCTGAAAGCCAATCACGACCGCAAGCACAGGCGCAAGCGCGATCGCTGCAAAGCCTGCGGCGGTCACGATGGCCAACAGCGCGAGCGCCGCGCCAGCGCCGAAGCGCAACATCAGGCGCCCGGTAAAGAGCACCTGAACCGCGAGCGTGGTCACGCCCACCGACAGATCGATGAGCGCAAACACCCGCGTTCGCTCGGCCGGGCTGTCGAATGCGCCGGCCACGATCGCAGCCTGCTGAAAATAGAGAAAGGTGCTGGTGAGCGAAAGCAAGGCCACATGCGCGCAGATCAGCATCAGATAGCGCGAGCGGAGCACCTCGGTGAGCCCAGCCCACATCCCCCCGCCGATGGCCTCGTCGGGCTGCTTAACAACCGGCTCCGCACCAGCCGCCGGCGGCATCGGTGCGCGATCGAGTGCACCCGCGCAGCGCGTCGCCACTTCAAGGAGCAGCACCGACACCAGGAGCAGGTTGGCAGGACCCAGCGGCACCGCAAGGAGCGCAGTGATCGAGGGCCCGAGGAGTGCACCGGCCGTGCCCCCGGCCGCGATGAAGCCAAACAGGCGGCGCCCCCGCTCATAGCCGAACCGCTCCGACATGAAGCCCCAGAAGACGGTGACCACAAACAGATTGAATACGCTCACCCAGACGAAGAGCGCGCGCGCCACCAGCACCCGCCCCACGTCCAGCGTGAGCAGCGCCCAGAACCCGAGCAGCGTGAGCGCAAAGAACCGGTAGACCCAGGGGATGAAGCGGCGTCGAGGCAAGCGCGCCACCAGTGCGCCGAAAGCCGGCATGGCGACCAGCATCACAAAAAACGTAGCGGTAAAGAGCCATTGCAGATTGGCAAGGCCTGCGGCCACGCCCATTTCATCGCGTAGCGGCCGCAGAACATAGTAGGCGCACAGCAGAAAAAAGAAATAGGCGAGCGCCCATCCCAGCGCGCGCCCCTCGCCCGGTTCGATACGTCCGAGGCGAGCCAGGCTCCGCTCGATCAGTGTTCGTTTCACGACTCAGGCGGGCTCAGGTGGCGGGCGTGGTCAAGACAGGGGGATCAGGGGAGATGCCGATCAGCGGCCATCGCTGTCGATCGCGCAGCATAGTGTGCCGCAATTCGATCCGGGCGGCGATTTCCCTTCCAGGATCGGAAGGCGGCAGCGTATCAGGGAGAGGATCGGCTACCATCGCTCTCGCTTTATCCACCGACCGCCGCTGAGGTTCCCATGACATCCATTCGCCGATCAATCCTCGCCTGCCTGGCGGCCGCCGCCACGGCCAGCCTTCTGCCCGCCATCGTGCACGCGCAGTCGGGCTACCCCGCGAAACCCATTCGTCTGATCGTCCCCTTCACCGTGGGCGGCGTAACCGACGCAAGCGCTCGGCTCGCCGCCGATCTGATGGGCAAGCGCCTGGGCCAGCCGATCAACGTCGAGAACCGACCGGGGGCGTCGGGTAACATCGGCACGGCTGGTGTCGCCGCCGCCGATCCCGACGGCTACACGCTGCTGCTGGGCTTTGACGGCACGATGGTGATCAACCCCAACGTCATCAAGTCAGTGCCGTTCGACACCCTGAAAGACTTTGCCTCCATTGGCAAGATTGGTGACGCCAAGCTCATTCTGGTGGCCGCCAACACGCTCAAGGCCGACACGCTGAAAGAGGTGATCGAGCTGTCGAAGAAAGAGGCGAACGGCCTCAGCTATGGCACCTCCGGTGTGGGCAGCACGCCTCACCTGGCGGGCTCGATGCTCAACATTCGCAGCGGCTCGAACCTGGTTCATATCGCCTACAAGGGCGGCGGCCAGGCCATGATCGATCTGCAGGCAGGCTCGATTCCGCTGGTCTGGACGGCGGTGGCCGGTGCCCTGCCTCTCATTCAATCAGGCCGCATCAAGCCGATTGCCATTCCGGCGGCCGAGCGGGCCTCGTCGCTCCCCAACGTTCCCACCTTCATCGAAAACGGACTGAAAGACTTCGTGATCGACTCCTGGGTGGGATTGCTCGCGCCCGCCCGAACCCCGCGTCCCATCATCGACCGCCTGAATACGGTGCTCAACGAAGTGCTGAACGATGCAGATGCCAAGGCGCGGCTCGACAAAATGGGCATCACGCCTGTGCCCGGAACGCCCGAGCAGTTTCACGCCTCCATCAAGCGCGATCTCGAGCGCTACGCCGAGGTGGTGAAAGCCGCCAAGATCCAGGCCGACTGATCGGCGATGTCCGCCCGCAGGCCGCGGGCGGGCAGCCCAGGGAGACGATGCGGTGGATAAGCTGATCATCGAAGTGCGCGTCAACGAATACGCGCCGCGCGAGGGCAATCGGCACATCCCCTATACCGCCGACGAACTCGGGCGCGATGCCTCGGCTGTCCAAGGCGCCGGCGCCTCCATCGTCCATTTTCATCCGCGCCAGGCCGACGGTGCGCCCGCCCACGGGCAGGATGACTATGAGGCCGCTGTCGCCGCGATCCGCCACCACTCGGCACTGCTCCTCAATCCCACACTGGGTCAGATCACGGTGGGCGGCAGCGCACGCGACCGGCTGGCACCGATTGAACAGTTGGCGCGCAACCCGGCACTGCGGCCCGAACTCTGCGGGATCGACCCTGGGTCCACCAATATCGATGTCTTTGATTCTGTTGCCCGGCGCTTCCGCTCAGGCGACCGGGTGTACGCCAATTCGCACGACACCCTGCAACACTTCTGCGCACGGCTGCGTGAACTCGGCATCAAGCCGGCGCTTGCCTGCTGGAGCATTCCTTTCGTTCGAAGCGCGTGCGCGCTGATCGACATGGGTTTGATCGATGACCCGCCCTATTTTTTCTTTGTGTGCGGCGAGGGCGGCACGCTGGGCGCCCACCCCGCCACCGCCGAGGGCCTGCGCGCCTTTACCGACCATCTGCCGCGCCACCGCCAGTTGCTCTGGAGCGTGGGCTGCAAGGCGGGCAACCTGTTTCCGCTCGCCATGGCGGCGATCGCGGCAGGCGGTCATGTGGCCATCGGTATCGGCGACTATCCCTACCCCGAGCTCAATCAGCCGTCGAACGCCCAGTTGGTCGAGGAGGTCGTGCGGCTGGCACGGCTGGTTGGCCGCGAGGTCGCCTCGCCCGAAGAAACCCGGGCACTACTGGGAATACCGGAGCGGGAATTCCGGAGCGCGTAAAGAGTCTCAGTTAAGATCGCGCCCGTCGTTCACCCATCGAAGGATTCTCCATGTCAGGTCATGGCGCCCATGTCGACCCCAGCAACAAACGGGTCGCGCTTCTAATCGCGCTTCTTGCGCTGGTACTTGCGTTCAGCGAAACACTGGGCAAATCGGCACAAACCGCCGCGCTTACCCACAACATCGAAGCGTCCAACCTGTGGTCGTTCTTCCAGGCCAAAACGATACGGATGACCACGTTGCGCACGGCCGCAGAGTCGATGGAAGCCACGCCCGGACTGGGCGAAGCCGCCAAAGGCCAGGTCTCCAAGTGGAAGGCCACCGCCGCCCGCTACGACTCCGAGCCCGATACCCGCGAAGGCCGCAAAGAACTGATGGCACGCGCCAAGGAGCAGGAGGCCAAACGCGACCGGGCGATGGCCGCCTATCATCACTACGAACTCGCCTCCGCGCTGGTGCAGATTGCGATCGTGCTGGCCTCGGCCATGATCATCACTGGCATTGGGGCGCTAGGCTGGGTCGCGGTCGCGTTGGGCGGATTCGGCATCGTTTTCTCAGGAATCGGCTTCTTCGCGCCCACTGCGGTTCATCTGTTCTGAGAGAGCGTCCGGTATCCGGCTTTGAGGCCTCGTCGGAACCGTTCCAGTCCCTCGTCGATCCGTTCGGCGCTGGTGGCAAAACACCAGCGCACGTAGCCTTCAGCCTCTGGGCCGAAGGCTGCGCCGGGGGCCAGACCCACGCCAGCGTCCACCACCAGGCGCTTACAGAGCGCAAGGCTGTCCGTCAGCCCATGAACGCGGAAAAACGCATACATCGCACCTGAGGGCGCCGGGCACTCGACACCTTCGGTCGCCTGGAGCCCAGCCACCAGCCGGTCGCGCGAGACTCTGAGCCGGTCACGGGCCGCCACGGCATCGGCCTCGCCCTGCGCGATCGCGGCTAGCCCCGCCCGCTGAACAAAGCCTGGCGCGCAGCTGGTGTTGTATTCAACCAGGGTACCCAGCGCGCCAACCAGCGCACGGGGTGCCGTGAGCCAGCCCAGTCGCCAGCCAGTCATACGCCAGGTCTTGGAGAAGGTATTGGCGCAGACCAGCCGGTCGTAGGCGTCATCCGACAGGATCCAGATTCCGTGTCGGCGGCAATGCTCGAGCACCACTCGCTGGGCCTCGCCATTCATCACCCAGCCGGTCGGATTGGCCGGGGAATTCAGGATCAGCATCCGGGTGCCCGGCGCGAGCGCCTCATTGGCCGCAGCCCGAATGAACTCGGGCGTGACCTCATCGGACTCACCGAACCAGAAGGCGAGCACATCGTCACGCCCCATCCCCACATTGGCCACCTTCCGGATCTTGGAGGGAGCGAGCCGGGCAACGGCGGAACGGGCTTCAGGGGGGTGGGACATGATGGGACGGGTGCGCGTTCAAAGAGGGGAGTTGATAGCGGGCCCGGGCGGCCGGACGAGCCCGCGCCGGAAACGCCTCCGGCAGCGGTTTTCACCGCTCCCCCGCGCCCACCCCTTGTGCGATGACCGCTCCGTCTGACAGACTCTGCCCACTAGCGAACCGCCGGAGTCCGTCGATGAAACCGTTTGTAAACGCGCTGCCACCGCTGCTGGCCGCTCTCGCGCTCACCTTACCCCTTGCTGGATGCGGTCCGAGCAAGAGCGAGCTCGCCAACGAGATTGCTACCCTCAAGGAGCAACTCGCTCAACGCCAAACCGAGGGCA
>CAMBZS010000020.1 GCA_945872335.1 Bordetella parapertussis
GCCATCGGCAACATCTTCGCGATCCGCCCGGGCGCGCGCGAGGCCGACCCGGTGGGCGTTGGCAGCCACATCGACACCCAGCCCTCGGGCGGAAAATTTGATGGCAACTATGGCGTGCTCGCCGGTCTTGAGGTGGTCCGCGCACTGAACGACGCACACATCGCAACCGAGCATCCCATCGCGGTGGCAATCTGGACCAACGAGGAGGGCAGCCGCTTCACGCCGGTCATGATGGGCTCGGGGGCTTACGCGGGCGCCTTCAGCCTCGAGCATTGCCTCGCGCGAACCGATCTGGAGGGCATCACGGTCGCCGACGCGCTATCCCGTATCGGCTACGCCGGCACCGATCAG
Organism: Bordetella parapertussis; assembly: GCA_945872335.1. Lineage (GTDB taxonomy): Bacteria > Pseudomonadota > Gammaproteobacteria > Burkholderiales > Burkholderiaceae_E > SYIM01. The sequence goes on from CAMBZS010000020.1 coordinate 352, forward strand.
GCGCCGCGCTTTGCCGCCTACTTCGAGCCGCACATCGAGCAAGGTCCGATTCTTGAGGCCGAGGGCATCACGATCGGCGCAGTCGAGGGCGCGCTCGGTCAGCGCTGGTTCGACCTTGAGTTGACCGGCCAGGACGCGCACGCAGGCCCGACGCCGCTTGCCATGCGGCGCGATGCACTGGTGGGCGCCGCACGCGTCATCACCGAAGTCAGACGGATTGCTGCCGACTATCCACACAATGCGCGAGGCACCGTCGGTCAGCTTCTGGTGTCGCCCAACTCCCGCAACGTGATCCCGGGGCGGGTGCGGCTCACGATCGACCTGCGCAATGCACGCGCCGAGACGCTCGCCGCGATGGTGGCCGATATAGAGGGATGCATCACCCGAATCGCCGCTGACGAGCGGCTTTCCGCTCAGCTCACCGAAGTCGTGCACTTCGAGCCCTGCCACTTTGATTCGCACTGGGTGACCCGCATCGAGGCGCTTGCCCAGGCGCGCGGGCAGACGGTGCGACGAATGGCCAGTGGCGCGGGCCACGATGCCGTGTATGTCGCCAGAACCTGCCCAGCGGCCATGATCTTCGTTCCCTGCGAGGGCGGCATCAGCCACAATGAAATCGAAAACGCGCAACCCCAGCATCTGGCGGCTGGCGCCCAGGTGTTGCTGGATGCCATGATCGAGGCGGCCGGCTGGGCGCCCGCTTCAAACTGACCGGCGGACCGCTCGTGTCAACTGCCCGCACCTCGCCCGCCCCGTTACCCATCGCCGTCACCATGGGCGACCCCTGCGGGATCGGGCCCGAGATTGTTCTGAAGGCCATCGCGCGAGCGCCCGACCCCACTCGCCTCATTGCCGTGGGTGACCCGGACTGGCTCGCCGCCGAGGCCAGGCGCCTGGCGCTGCCGCTCCCCCCCCGTATCGAACCCGCTGCACGCGTACCCGCCGACCTCGCTCACGGCCGCATCGATCCCCGCGCAGGTGAGGCCGCCTATCGCTCAATCGTCACCGCAACGCGGCTCGCACAGGCTGGCGCCGTTCGTGCGATCGTGACCGCCCCCATCTCCAAGGAAGCGCTGCAGGCAGCCGGACACCTCTACCCGGGCCACACCGAGCTCCTCGCCGAGCTCGCAGGCGGGGTCGAGGTGCGGATGATGCTCGCCAACGCCGACCTGCGGGTGGTGCTGGTCTCGATCCACGTGGCACTCGCGCAGGCCGTGCAGCAACTGAACAGCGCCGATATCGTGCGTACGCTCGAGATCACCGATCGAGCGCTTCGCGCAGCCGGCCTCTCCGCGCCCCGGATGGCAGTCGCTGGCCTCAATCCCCACGCCGGGGAATCAGGCCTCTTTGGCCGCGAAGAGATCGACATCATCGCGCCCGCCGTCCACGAGGCCCGCGCCCGAGGCATGGACGCCCAGGGCCCGTTTGCCCCCGATACCGTGTTCATGCGCGCCCGTGGTTTCGCGCAATTCGACGTCGTGATCGCGATGTATCACGACCAGGGTCTGATCCCGATCAAGTACCTGGGCCTGGACCAGGGCGTGAACATCACCATTGGATTGCCCTTCGTTCGAACCAGCCCCGACCACGGCACCGCGTTCGATCTGGCTGGCGCGTCGGGCCCGGACGGCTGCGGACTCGCTGATCCGGCAAGCCTGATCGCCGCCATCTCGGCGGCCGATCACCTCTCTCGCGCAGCCGCAGTCGCCTGACCCACCCGGCCGGCGAGGTTGCGGCCCACCCCGCCCCCCACAGCCGCACCCCCCACAGCCGCACCCGCCACGGTCGCATCACCCGCCTCGGCCGCCGCTCGCGCCTCGGTCGCCCCACCCGCCACCCGGGCCAGCCGCCGGCGATCGCAGTCGGCGAGTTGCAGGCCGCGTTCACGGACCAGCCCGTCGCGCTTGAACTCCCCGATCAGCCGGGTGACGCTCACCGGCGTGACGCCAATCAGGTCGGCCGCCTCCTGCCGACGCAGTCGCGCCTGAGCACCCAGCGTATCGATGAGAAAAAGAATGTAGCGCGCAAGCCGCGCGCGCGCCGGCCCCGTGGCGAACGCCGCGATGATGTGGTCCGTGTCATCGAGCGCACCTTGCCAGTGAGCAAGGAGTGAAAACGCGCCCAGCGGGTCGGAGCGAATTCGTTCGCGCAGGCGCGTCACCGGCACCCGACACGCTTCGCCATCACCCACTACCCGCGCCGAATGGCGATGCGGTTCGCCCAGGAGCGCAGCGAGCCCCGTCACCCCGGCTGCGCCAATCAACCGAACCACCCGCTCGCCCTCGTCGGCCTCGAGCGTCTCTTTGACCAGGCCACGGTGGAGCACAAACACCGCGTCACCCGTCTGACCCGCACCATAGAGCGCCTGCCCGGCGCGAAGCCGCACCGCGAGGACGAAGGACCGCTCTGCCGACCCCGCGGGCGCTGGCAGCCGTTCACGCTCATCACGCGGCCCGGGCACGGCCGGGCCACCCCCGACCGCAGGCGCTTCCCATGCACACATCCCGCACCGCTGACACAGCGCCACCGCCGCGTGAGGCGCCCCGCCCCGATATGAAAACCTGTTCACCATGAAACCGCGAGCCGCCCGAAACCGGAATCGCTGTCACTGTAGTGAAAGGGGGCGCGCTGCGCGCCTCAAGACACGCAGCGCACTTGACCCGGATCAGCGCGAGCGCGCCGATCCGAAGCCATTCTGGCCCGGGCGGTCAGGCAGCGAGCTTGTGCTCGAGTTCGCGCTTGACCGCAAGCAGCTCAGCGGGCATGCGCTGCGCAAGCGACTCGAACAGCTCGCCGTGCAGCCGGAACTCTTCGCGCCAGGCGGCAAGATCGATCGAGGTGATGCGCGCAAACCGCTCTTCGGGAAACGCGAGACCGCTCCAGTGCAGATCGCGATAGCGCGGGCTGATGCCAAAGACGTGCTCACCGCCCTGTGCGCGACCCTCGACACGCTCGACAATCCAGCGCAGCACCCGCATGTTCTCGCCAAAACCCGGCCAGACGAAGCGGCCGTTCTCGTCGGTGCGGAACCAGTTGACGCAGTAAATGCGCGGCAGCACCGACCCGCGCGCGGCGAGCTTGCCACCCAGCTCCAGCCAGTGGCGGAAATAGTCGGCCATGTTGTAGCCGCAGAAGGGCAGCATGGCGAAGGGGTCACGGCGCACCACACCCTGCTGGCCCATGGCAGCGGCCGTGGTTTCCGAACCCATGGTGGCCGCCATGTAGACGCCCTCGACCCAATTGCGCGCCTCGGTCACGAGCGGCACCGTGCTGGAGCGCCGCCCACCGAAGATGAAGGCATCAATCGCCACTCCCTCGACGCTGTCCCAGGCCGGGTCGATGGCCGGGTTCTGGGTGGCCGCCACCGTGAACCGGGCATTGGGATGCGCAGCCTTGCGGCCGGCCTTGCCGTCGGCGGGGGTCCAGTCGCGACCCTGCCAGTCGATCAGGTGCTCGGGGGGCGTCTCGGTCATGCCCTCCCACCAGACATCGCCGTCGTCGGTGAGGGCCACATTGGTGAAGATGGTGTTTTCGCGCAGCGACGCCATGCAGTTGGGGTTGGTGCGCGTATTGGTGCCAGGGGCCACACCGAAATAGCCAGCCTCGGGATTGATTGCGCGCAGCCGGCCATCCGGCGAGGGCTTGATCCAGGCAATGTCGTCGCCAATGGTAGTCACGCGCCAGCCTTCGAACCCCTGCGGCGGAATCAGCATGGCGAAGTTGGTCTTGCCGCAGGCCGACGGAAACGCCGCAGCGACATGGTACTTGCGGCCCTCAGGGCTGGTGACGCCCAGAATGAGCATGTGTTCGGCAAGCCAGCCCTCGCCATCGGCCGCGACATCTTGCCGACCCATGGTGGAGGCAATTCGGAGCGCAAAGCACTTCTTGCCGAGCAGGGCGTTGCCGCCATACCCTGACCCGAACGACCAGATTTCCCGGGTTTCGGGATAATGAACAATGTACTTCGTGGGGTTGCACGGCCAGGCGACGTCGGCCGCGCCAGGCTGAAGCGGCGCGCCCACCGTATGCACACATGGCACATAGGCACCCGACTCACCCAACAGGTCATAGACGCGCCGGCCCATGCGGGTCATGGTGCGCATACTGACCACCACATAGGGGCTGTCGGTGAGTTCGATGCCCAGATGCGCGATGGGACTACCGAGCGGGCCCATGGAAAACGGCACCACGTAAAGCGTGCGGCCACGCATGGCACCCTGGAACAGCCCGCGCATGGTGGCGCGCATTTCCGTCGGGTCGACCCAGTTGTTGGTGGGGCCCGCGTCTTCGCGCCGCGCCGGGCACACGAAGGTGCGATCTTCCACCCGGGCGACGTCTGACGGATCCGACCAGGCGAGGTAGGAGCCCGGGCGCTTCTCGGGATTGAGCGGGCGCAGCGTGCCCGCGGCCACCATCTGGTCGCACAGCCGGCGGTATTCCTCATCCGACCCATCACACCAGACGATCCGCTCGGGCTGGGCGAGCGCGGCAATGGAAGCCACCCATTCGATCACGCCACGATGACGGACATGGGCGGGGGCACCCACGTTGGCGGCATTCCAGACCGGCGTAGAGCTGACAGCAGAGGCGGCGCTTGGCGCGTTCATCAGATGAATCTCCTCACAACCCGTGCGAACCGCCGGACTTCCCGGCAGAATTCGTCTCGGAAAAACCTTCAATCTTACACTCGGGCTCATCTTCAAGCCTTCAATTCCGGACTCCGCCATGAAACCTCTCACTCCCGAGCTGCTGCTCGCCGCGATGGATGCGGGCCAGACCGTGCAGCGTGACCAGACCCTGCCCATCACCGACTGGGCCGACGGCGAACGGGTCGCACAGGCGATCGTGGCACTGCGCCGGGCGCGCGGTGACCGGCCGATCGGCTGGAAGGTGGGCCTCACCAATCTCTCGGCCTGGCCGCGGCTCGGCATAGACCGGCCGATCTGGGGCCGGATCTATGACCGCACCGTGACGCTGCTCGACAGCACGCGCGCCGAGCTGTTTCTCGATGGCCTGTCCACGCCGCGGATCGAGCCCGAAATCGTGGTGGGGCTCGCCCGCACCCCGGCCGCCGATACGCCACTTGCGCTCATCGAGGCCTGCGCCTGGATCGCCCACGGCTTTGAGATCGTCCACACGCCCTACCCCGACTGGCGATCCGTCCCCATGGAAAGCCACGCCGCTCAGGCCATGCACGCCGCGCTGATCGTGGGCCCGCGTCTGCGGCCCGATCAACTGGCGGACAGCCCCGCGGCGCTCGCGCGTGCCCTCGAGACCTTCACGCTCACCATGCACCGCGCGGGCGGCGAGCGCTGGTCCGGTCATGGTGCGGTGGTAATGGGAAGCCCGCTTGCCTCGCTTGGCCGGCTCGTGCGCGAACTCGCCGCGCGCGGCGAACAGCTCGGAACAGGCGATGTCATCACCACCGGTACGCTTACTGACGCACAGCCGCTCGGCGAACCCGGCCTGTGGCAGACCGAGCTCCAGGGCATCGCGCTGCCCGGTCTGACCCTACACAGCCAATGGCGCAGCTGATCGCCGCCAGCGTCGGCCGTGCCGCCCCGCTCCTTGCCCAGGACGGGGGCACACGGTTTGCCACCGAAAGCGCGATCAACAAGCGCCCGGTCAGCACGCTCATCGATCCGGCCCCCTGGACGGTAAGCGACACCGGACTTGCGGGCGACGAGTCGGTCGAGCGTCGCATCCACGGCCCGCCGCTGCAGGCGGTCTATGTTTACCCGGCCGAGCACTACGTGTTCTGGCAGTCGCTCGCCCGCCAGCACAACCGACCGCCGCTCCCGGAGGCAGGCGCGCTCGGCGAAAACCTGACGGTGGCCGGCCTCACCGAATCGCAGGTCTGGATTGGCGACCTGCTTGCGATCGGCAGCGTACGTCTGCGGGTCACGCGTCCGCGCGACCCCTGCTTCAAGCTCAATGCCCGCCTCGGCCTGCCGATGGCCGCGAAAATGATGGTGCAGTCCGGCTACACGGGCTTCTACTGCGCGGTGGTGCAGCCGGGCATGCTCGCAGCCGGTGAGCCGGTCGAACTCCTCGCCGGTGATCGGACGATATCGGTGCTCGATCGCCACCGGCTTGATCATCGAAGCCCGCGTCAGCTTCCGTTCTGAGCGAACGTCGCTACCCGACAACCCTCGGGTTTTCAGCCGGCCGATGTTCGGGTAGATTGTGTCTGATGATCATGGTTCAACGACAACCCAGTCCCGCCCAACGTACCGCGGGCACCGCGCGCGTGCTGCTTCTTGCCGGCCTTGCCTTCGCCCTCGAGGCGCTCTGGCGTGATTCGGTCGGTCGCGTGCTGGTCTCCGGCGCCGTCCTGTTTGCAGGCGCGAGCCTGCTTGTGTTTGCCAAGCGCACGAGTTGAAACACGCCACCGCACTGTTCATCGACCCGCATCCGGTCGATGAGGCGTTGCGCGACGCAAGCCACAGCGGACCCGAACTCGCACATCTTGCCGCCACGTACTCGGCAAGCCCCCGTGCGCTGATCTTTCCATCGCCCTCTTCCGACTGGCGGCTGCTCATGCTGCTGCTGCCCCTGGGCTCACGGCTGTCGCTCATGACGCACCCGGTGTTCGCACAGCTCACCCGCACCTGGGGCATGGGCATCCGGTTCATTGGCGTTGACCGCGACCGCCTGGTCTATGACTTCCGGGCGCTGCTCAGCAATCGCACGCTCGAACTGGTGGTAGACCTGCTCGCCCGTCACGAGCGCGCGATTAGTGCATCGGCACCATACCCTCTCACCCCCCCGGCAGCCCGCGCCGTGTGCACCGCGAGCGAGCCCGCGCAGCCTGATGCGTCGGCACCACTTCTTGATCTGCTCTTCGAGGCGCTGGCAGGCGAGATGCTCACCACGCTCGAGCGAAGGCGCGCCGATTGGGTGCGGCATCTCGATCGCGAGCACCGGCTCGATGTCACGCCCCCTGCGCGGCTGTTCGGCCATGATGATCGCTATCCCGACTTTCTCGCAAGACTGCGCGAGGCGTTGCGTAACGAGACTATCGACCCGGCCTTCTACGGTCGCGTCCTGCGCTCGGTCGATCAGCGGGAGGCGCTGGTCGACGCCCGGATCGCTGCCCTCATTGAAGACGCACTCGACCCGGCAGCGCTTGCGCTGCTTGCGCGCACCGCCGTCGGTCGGCATCTGGGCTGCTACAACTGGCTGGTCCTTGCACCGCGCCACGCGGCCGCGCGCACTCATCTCCTGTCGCGTTTGCCCACTCTCGCCAGTTTCCTGTCCGAAACGCTGATGCCGATCGAGGCTCGCGCCCGGGTCGCCCAGGGCTCGCTCGCGGTCGACACCGATGACACAGCCTCTGCGTCCACGCCCAGGCCCACGCCTGCTGGATACGACCTTCGCCCGCTCATCGAGCGTCAGGCGTGCCTCACCGGCAGCGAATTCACCGGCTGGCTGCGTCGCGCCATCGACGCGGGCCAGGACCGCCAGATCATCGACGCCCTGGCCGCGCGGCTGGGCGTCACCGCCAATCTGGTGCGCCGACTGTGGCGGGAACCGCCGCGCGCGCTGGGACAGCCACCGGCCTGGCTCGCCGCCACCCTGGTCCGCCATCTCGACCAGCTGCCCGAGCGCGCGTGGCCGCAGGACGACGAGAGCTGGCAGCAGCTGATCGAGCGCGCGAGCGCCGCCCAGACCGGTTGACTGGCTGCCTGGCCTGCCGCCCACGCCGTTGCCTATCCGTGCCTTGACCCATAGCGCCCCGACCTATAGCGCCCTTGTCAGCCTGAACCCTCGACCATGCCTCTTCGACTGCTCACCACTGGCGGCACCTTCGACAAGCACTACGATCCGCTCACCGGCCAGCTGGTGTTCGCCGATTCTCATGTGCCGCATTGCCTCGCGCAGGCGCGCTTCGATTCGCCGCCCGTCGTTCAGGCGCTGATGGCAATCGACAGCCTGGACATGACCGATCTCCATCGACAGCAGATCCTCGCCGCCTGTCGCGAAAGCCCCGAGCGTCAGATCGTCATCATTCACGGCACCGACACGCTGGTTGAAACGGCCGCGGTGCTGGGCAGCGCCCGGCTCGAGGCCACCATCGTTCTCACCGGCGCCATGGTGCCCGCCGAAATCGAGGGGTCGGACGCCCTGTTCAACCTCGGCTTTGCAGCGGCCTGCGCGAGCACCGTCGCCCACGGCGTGTGGATCGCCATGAATGCCCGCGTCTTCAACTGGCGCGACGTGCGCAAGAACCGCGCGCTCGGACGCTTCGAACCCCTCACCCCGACCGTGCCCTGACCCGCTGGCACTGGCGTCTCTCACCTCTCGGACCCATCGACCCCATGATGAACTTCGACCTCTCGGCCCTTGATACGGGCCTGCGCTACAAACTCCTCTCCAGCCTCGTGCTGCCGCGACCGATCGCGCTGCTCTCCACCGTCGGCCCCGCCGGCGTGGTGAACGCCGCGCCCTACAGCTTCTTCAATCTGATGGGCGATGATCCACCGATCCTGATCGTGAGTCTGGAGCGGCGCGCCGACGGCACACTGAAGGACAGCACCCGGAACATCCTCGATACCGGCGAGTTCGTGGTGAATCTGGTCGATGAGGCGCTTGCTGACCGCATGCACGCCTGCAGCACCGCCTATCCCCCCGAGGTGAGTGAGCCCGAGGTGCTGGGGCTTGCCGTTGTGCCGAGCACCGCCGTGAAGCCGCCCCGGCTCGCCGACGCACCGGTGGCGCTCGAGTGCACGCTCTATCAGCAGATCGAGATCGGCACGCGCCGACTGCTCGCCATCGGCGAGATCCACTGGCTTCACGTGCGGGACGGCGTGATCGATCCCGACACCCTGCGCGTGAACATGGCGAACTACTTTCCGATCGGCAGAATGTTCGCCGACCGCTACATCCGAACCCGCGATCAGTTCACGGTCGACACGAGCCCCGATTTCATCGAACGAATCAAGGCCGAAGGTCGGGTCTAGCCGGTCTCGCGCGAGCCTGCCTGGGGCAGCCAGCGAGGCCGCCTCAGTCGCGAATCCGTTGAGCGAGCGGCAAGCGGCTAGCGGCAACCGAGCGGCAACCGAGCCGACAGGGCGACGACTTCGAGGCCGCTCAAAGCATGCGCGTCAACTGCAGCAGCGGTCGCGCATGAGGCCGGCCGCCTGCACCTCGCTCTGAAAGGCCCGCTCGCGAAGGCCGAGCGTGCGCCGCGCCTTGAGCGGCAGCACCCGCGCACCGTTCGGTGGCGAGGCCTTCGACGTGAGCGGCTGATCCTTGGGCAACCCCGTCGCCCGCATCCGCGCACGCAATGCGTCGGTGGCCGCCGCATCAACCTTCATCGACACTGGATCGATCACCACCCCGTACTGGTCGCGCGCGGCCTCGACCGACACATAGCCCTGGCGCACGTCATCTTCCACCTGCTCGCGCCGCCGGTCGGTGGGCTTGCCAAAGCCACCGCCTCCGCCTGAGCGAAGCACATAGGCATCGCCGGGTTTCAAGAGCTGCGAGAACACCTTGCCGGTGGCATAGACGGTTTCAGGTTGTCCGCCCCGATGGATGGCAACCTGATTGCCATGCGCCGACAGCCCGCCAAACAATCCCCAAGGCCGATTCTCCACCCGCTCGATCTGCGAATTGAACATGGTGTCGGAGAGCACCCGCACCACCTGCTCGGCGCCCAGCCCGCCACGGTGCTTGCCCGCGCCGCCTGAGTCCTCGCGCAACCCATAGCGCTCGATGATGAACGGATACTTTGCCTCGACCTGCTCGGACGGGCCGTTGTGCGTATCGCCATCGTTGATGGCGATCGTCGCGCACATGCCGTCCTCGTTGTGCTTGGCGCCCCAGCCGCCACCGATCAGGCCGCCCAGATACAGGAAGAGCTTCCGGTTGGCCGGATGCCGGCCGTTAATGTTGGCCACCACCAGGTCCGCATGGTGGGCTGCTGCAACGCGCGTGGGGATCGCGGGCGCCAGCGCCTTGAAGATGGTGTCGATCACCGTCATCGGATAGGTCATCCACATGCGCATCGGCGCGGGCCGCGTGGCATTGACGAACTTGCCCTCGGGCAGGATCACCGTCAGTGGCACGAAGCAGCCATCATTGATCGGCATCTCGAGCGGCGCCACAATGCATTTCAGCGCCACCTGGGCTGCCGACAGCCCTGCAGGCCGACCGGAGTTGAAGAACCCGCGCACCTGCTCGCCCACGTTTGAGAGATCCACCGTCATCTCGTCACCCTTCACGGTGACGGTGACGCGAACCGGTATGGGTTTGCCGAGGTCCACGCCGTCGTCGTCCATGAACGATTCCGCCGTGTAGACGCCATCGGGAATCTCGCGGATCTGCTCGCGACTCACCGCCTCGCTCTGGCGATAAATCGCCTCGATCGCGCCCTCGAACTCTGCGCGGCCGTACTTGTCGAGCATCTCGATCACCCGGCGCTCGCCAGTACGCACCGCTGCAATCTGCGCGCGCAGATCGCCCATCGCTCGCTCCGGCACGCGCACATTCAGACGGATGATGTCGAACACATCGCGGTTTTCCACGCCCTTTCGCCAGGCCTTGACCATGGGCATCTGCAGGCCCTCGGAGTAGATGTCGAGCGTCATGCCATCGAGCGGGCCGCCCACATCGATCCAGTGCGCCATACAGGCTGAAAACGCAACGATCTCGCCCCGCCAGAACACCGGCACGACAAAGGTCATGTGATTGAGGTGGCTGCCGGTGGTGTAGGCATCGTTGGTGAGGAGCACATCGCCCTCGTCCATGCCTTCTGCGCCGAAGTGCGCGATCATGCCCTTTACCGTGTTCGACATGCCGCGAATGAAGGTCGGGAGTCCGATCCCCACCGAGACGGTGTTGCCTTCGCGATCAAAGAGCCCAACAGTGAAGTCAAGCGCTTCGTAGATGATCATGTTGTAGGCCGTGCGCATCAGGTTGGCCTTCATTTCCTCGGTGGTCGCCACCAGGCCATTGCGCAGGATCTCGGTGGTGACCGGATCAGCCCGGTGCGTGCGTGTATCAGTCATGGTCGATCTCGATCACAAGGTTGCCGAAACGGTCGACGGTCATGCGGTCGCCCGGTGCGAGCACGGTGGTGGAGGCATATTCTTCGATGAGTGCGGGGCCGATCACGCGGTTGCCCGAAAGCAGACGGTCGCGCCGCCAGGTGGGCGCATCCACCCAGCCGCCGCGCGAGGAGAAATACACCGGCCGCTCGCCTGACGAGGCCTCGGGCGGCGGCACCTCGCTCCCCGCGGCGAGGAGCGGCAGCTCGGGCTTTGCAAGCGCGCCCGTGACCGAGGCGCGCACGCTCACGATCTCGGCCTGCTCGGTCTCCGAGCAGTAACCATAACGCTGGGTATGCACGCGGTCGAAGGCCGCCTTGATCGCCCCGGCATCGCGACTCGCGAAGGCCGCAAGCGGCACCTCCACGGTCACCGCATGCTCCTGGCCCACATAGCGCATGTCGAGGGCCCGGCTGGCAACCGGCTGGCCGTGCTCGCCCGCCACGCCGGCCACGTCGCGCTCGCCCTCGGACTCCATCTCGCGGAACACGCGCTCGAGCGCTTCGAAGTCGATGCTCGCCAGAGGCACGAAAAGTGTGCGGACGAAGTCGCGCCGGAGATCGGCCACCAGCATGCCAAACGCCGAGAAGTGGCCAGGCGCAGGCGGAATGATCACCTTGCCGATGTGAAGCTCACGCGCCACGAGTGTCGCGTGAAGCGGGCCCGCGCCGCCAAACGCCACCATGGGGAAATCACGCGCATCGAGCCCGCGCTCGGTGGTCACCCGCTTGACCACGGACGACATGGTCGCCGCCGCAATCCGCACGATGCCTTCAGCCGCCTGTTCGATCGAGATCGACAGCGGCTGGGCGATCGCGCTGTCGATTGCCGCGCGCGCAGCCGCCGGGTCAAGCCGCATGTCGCCGCCCAGAAAGCGCTCGGCCGACAGGCGCCCCAGCACCAGGTTGGCATCGGTCACCGTGGGTTCGGTACCGCCCAGCGCATAACACACCGGCCCCGGCACCGACCCCGCACTCTGCGGCCCCACGCGCAGCGACCCCGCGGGCCCCAGCCGCGCGATGCTGCCACCGCCAGTACCCACCTCCTGGATGTCGATCATCGGGATCTGCACAGGCAGCCCCTCGGTGTAGCCGCCGATCATCGAGTTGGAGGTCATCAGCACCTCGCCATCGAGGATCACGCCCGACTTGGCGGTGGTGCCGCCCATGTCAAAGGCGATGGCACGATCAATGCCGACGGCCGCGCACAGCATGCGCGTGCCGATCACGCCAGCCGCCGGACCCGACTCCAGCATCCGGATGCACTCCTGCTGCGCCTGCGACACGTCATACAACCCACCGGTGGACTGCACCACCAGGAAGGTGCCGGGGAAACGCTCGGCTGCAAGGTGCGTTTCAATGCCCTTCAGATATTGGCTGACCCGCGGACCGATGTAGGCGTTGGCCGCCACGGTGGAGGTGCGCTCGAACTCGCGATACTCCTGGGACAACTCGTGCGAGGCGCTCACATAGCAACCGGGCAGACGCGACTCGAAAAAACGCCTGGCTGCGATCTCGTGCGCGGGGTTGCGGTAACTGTGGAGAAAGAGAATCGCCACCGCCTCGATCGACTCCGCCGCGAGTACCTTGGCAATCCGCTCAAGCTGCTCCTCAGGCAGCGGGGCCAGCACCTCACCCGACGCATTGATCCGCTCATCCACCTCGAACCGCAGCGCCCGCTCAACCAGCGGCACATGCTTTCTGAAAAACAGGTTGTAGGCCTCGGGGCGGTTCACCCGGCCGATTTCATAAATGTCACGAAAGCCTCGTGTGGTGACGAGTGCCGTCCGCGCGCCGCTTCGCTCAAGCAGCGTGTTGATCGCAATCGTGGCCCCGTGCAGAAACAGGTTCGCCTGATCAAAGCGCGCGCCCGCCCTGTGAAGGCCGGTACCGATGCCCTCGATGATGTGCGAGGGCGTGGTCAGCGCTTTCCCAAGCAGCAATCGACGGCCCGATTCATCGAATACAGCGACGTCGGTGAAGGTGCCACCCACGTCGGCGGCAATCCGTAGCGCCCGCGCGGCGCCAGTGCGATCTGTCATGAGCATAGTCCGGGAGAGGAGGAGGATGAGAAAGCGCATCCGGGCAGGCGCGAATCAGCGCAGACTGCCCCACCCGCGCAGACCAGCCCGACCAGCACCGGGCAGTGTAGCGCAGCCCCTTTGCAACACCGGGGCCGCGATTTCACTGCACGCCGACTCCTCAGTCACGCCACTCAAGCGGCGTGATGCTGCTGAAATGATCGGTCCAGAGTCCTACACCGGGGATGTCGTCATTGCGCGAGCCGATCACGCGGCCCTGGGCATCGAGCACCGGACGACCCACCGACGGATAAGCGCGCAGATACTGGTCATCACGCGTGAGGATCATGTAGTGGTTTTCGCGAATGAACCGGTCGGGGTCCCTGTCCTGGAAGCGGCTTCGAACCCGCATGCCAAGGGCTTCGGCCTGACGCATCACCACCGGGTAAAGATTCAGGTAGGCGTTGGTGATGTGCACCACCAGAAAACCGTCTGGCTTCAGATGCCGCGCATAGACCGCGAACGCCTCGCGGGTGAGCAGATGCACCGGCACCGAGCCGCCACTGAAGGCATCGAGCACAATCATGTCGTAGCGCCGCTCAGCAGGGAGTTGCTCCATCTTGAGCCGCGCATCGCCCGTGATCACCCGCAACTCGGCCGCCGGCGCCTGCGGAAGATAGGTGAACCACGCGCGCGCCACCCGCTCGACTTCGGGGTTGATCTCAAAGAAGTCATAGCGGTCAGCCGCTCGCGCGTAGCTCGCAAGCGCGCCCGCCCCCAGTCCGACGATCGCCACATCGACCGCGGGGCTGCGCCCCAGCAGGTACCGATAGGTTTCGCCCACGCCGCTGTCCGGTCCGTAGTAACTCAATGGGGCACGTAGCCTCTCTGGCGCGAGAAATTGCAGACCGTGGGTGATCTGGCCGCTATAAAACACGCGATGATCCCGCGCGGGATCCGCCGGAAAGCGGCGCTCGCGCACCACCACCACACCATAAAAATTGCGCGTCTGGTCAAGTGTGGTCTCCACCGCACCATCCATGTAGGACAGTCGGCCCCGAAGCGGGTTGCCCCACCAGAACGCAAGCCCGGCGCAAACAGCGAGGAGCGCCCAGGTGAGCGCCGGCCGACGGGGCCGGGCAGCCCGAACCGCGGCACCGCCCACCGCACGGCCCGTTGCCTCGCCCATACCAACAACCGCCGGCCTGCCCGCCGACCGCTCCAGGATCTCACGGTCGATCACCAGAACACAGAGCGCCGCCGCCGCCCCGAGCCCGATCGACCACTCGTAAAAATCATTGAACAGATGGGTCGCAACAAGCGCCACAAAAAGCCCGCCGCAGGCGCCCCCAAACGACATCCACAGGTAGTAACCGGTCAGCTGCGCCGTGTCCGCCGGCCGTCTCCGATAGAGCTCGCCGTGGCACATGAAGCAGACCAGAAACAGCATCACGCCATGGATCCAGCGCAGCTCCGACAGGCCGTATCCCCAATAGGCGCCAAACATTTCAGGAATCGCATGCCGTCCCGCGATGAACAGTACCGACACGAGCGCCGCCGCCGCCACCCAGCCCGCGCGATACCAGCGCGGATGATCGAAGCTCACGATGAACGACAGCAGGTAGAGCGACAGCGTGAGAATCCACAGCCGCGGCTCGGGCGCAATGTCATGACTTGCATGATCCGTGGTTGCAATGAAGAGCATCGAGGCGAGCGCGGGCAGCAGCACCCAGCCGGCCCGCTCGCCCCACCCCACGCGCCGCACCGGCCCCTGCCCGGGAAGGCTCGATCCAGGCGCGGCACTCGCCCCACCGGCACCGGCCGGGGCAGGCACGGCCTTCACCTGCATCACCGCAATCAACGCACAGGCCGCAGCAAACACCCAGAACCCCCAGGTCCAACCCGCACCGATCGTGGGCAGATCAAACCAGGGTTCGAAGAGATACGGAAACGACAGGAGCGCAAGGAGCGACCCCACATTCGACAGCGCATACAACCGGTACACCGAGCCACCGGCTCCACCGCGAGCAAACCAGTGCTGAAGGAGCGGTCCGGTGCTGGCAAGACAGAAATACGGCAGCCCCACTGTTGCCGCCAGGATCCAGACGATTCTCCCGACCGGCGCCTCGTCACCGCTCGGGCGCAGCGACGCATCGGGCACCACAAACCGGGCAAACACGGCTGCCACAGCGAGGAGCAAAAGGTGAACGATCGCCTGGCGCTTGGGTGAGGAAATCCTACCGAGCGCATGCGCATACAGATAACCGCCAAACAGTACGCACTGGAAAAACAGCATTGCCGCGGTCCACACCGCAGGCCCGCCACCAAACCAGGGCAGGATCGCCTTGCTCACCATCGGCTGAACCTGGAACAGCAGAAACGCGCTGACAAAGATGGTGAGGCCAAATAGCATCACGATCGACAGGCGGGACAAGGGTCGGGAATCCGGTTTCATGAGCGGCTTTCGTTGAAAACGGCGAGCACTCTACGCCTCGGGGCGGGCGCTGTCACAGTCAGGTTCCAGCGGAAAAACCGGGCGGCCCTCGCAAGCGTTATCATCAATCGGGCACCCGGGCCGGGCATGGCGAACGCCACCTCTCGCGTGATCGGTGTGCGCGCCGGCGTGGTCTGCTGACCCTCGAACCAGGAGCTTGCCCATGAGCGGTTGTCCCTTCGGTCACGGCGCCGAGCCCTCGCCACCCGCCGATCCGGTCGATCACGCCGCGCCGGCTGCAGGCGACCCGCCGGGTGTGGTGGAGCCTTTGCCTGGCGCACCGCCGGGCATGACCTACACCGATTATCTGCAGCTTGACGCGCTCCTCACCGCCCAGGCGCCGCGCTCTCCCGACCACAACGAGATGCTGTTCATCATCCAGCACCAGACGAGCGAGCTCTGGATGAAGCTGATGCTGCATGAGCTCGCCGCCGCGATCGACAACCTCCGGCGCGATCGCCTGCCGCCCGCCTTCAAGATGCTGGCCCGCATCTCGAAGATCATGGAGCAGATGGTGCATGCCTGGGATGTGCTGGCCACCATGACCCCGCCCGAGTACTCGGCAGTCCGCCCGCACCTTGCGCAATCCAGCGGCTTTCAAAGCTGGCAATATCGCTGCATCGAGTTTGCAATGGGCAACAAGAACGCAGGCATGGTGCGCGTGCACGCACATCGCCCCGATCTGCTTGCGATCGTCTCCGATGCACATCGCTCGCCCTCGCTCTATGACGAAAGCCTGCGGCTCCTCGCACGGCGCGGCATCGCGGTACCCGCCGCCTGCTGCGAGCGCGACTGGCGCGAGCCCTATCGCGCAAGCCCCGAGGTGGAGACGGCCTGGCTCGAGGTCTACCGCGACCCCGAAGCGCACTGGGATCTCTACCAGCTTGGCGAAGAGCTCGCCGACCTCGAGGATGCCTTTCGGCTGTGGCGTTTCCGGCATCTCACCACGGTCGAGCGGGTGATCGGCTTCAAACGCGGCACCGGCGGCACTGCGGGGGTGGGCTATCTGCGCCGCATGCTCGATACCGTGCTGTTTCCGGAAATCTGGTCGCTGCGAACGCGACTCTGAGCGCGCCCCAGTGCGCGGCCGGGTGGCGTCACAGCATGCCCCACCCGCGCGCGGATCCGCCGCGCCGGCTTACGTGCCGATCACACCGCCATCGCGCTTGCGGATCACCACGGTGGCCGAGCGCGGCCGACCGTCAGGCGCAAAATCCGGCCAGTTTGAAAACCGCCTGGGCGCAGCCGGATCACTGCGCGCACCCGGCGACTCGCCCGGATGCTGGATGTTCACAAACAGCGTGCGGCCGTCGGGCGTGAATGCCGCGCCTGTCACCTCGCAGTTGACCGGCCCGGTGAGAAAGCGCAGGAACCGGCCGGTCGGTGCGTCAAAGGCCAGCATCTGGTTCGAACCGATCCGCGCGAATTCGCCCTTGTACATCTCGGTGGCCGAGACATCGGTCTGCACCCAAAGAATACCCATCGGGCCAAAGGCGATCCCGTCAGGACAGGCGAACAGATCGCCCTCTATGTTGCCGCGCGAGGCGGGCCTTTCGTTCGCCGGATCCCCGGCAAGCACCAGGTGCTCCCACTCAAAATGCTCGCCGTCGAAATCATGCCGCTCGCGCCAGCGGATGATCTGACCCATGATGTTTCGCTCCCGCGGGTTGGCGGCATCTACCCCAGGCTGCCCCGCCGCGCCACGGGCGCTGTTGTTGGTGAGCGTGCAGCAGACCCAGCGATCGATCGGGTCAATCGCGATCCATTCGGGGCGATCCATGCGGGTCGCACCCACCGCATCCGAGGCCTGCCGCGCCTTGATCAGCACCTCGGCCTGGTCGGCAAAACCGTTTGCGGCCACCAGCGGACCCGAGCCGTGCACGAGCGCAATCCAGCGGCCGGTGCCGTCGGCGTCGAAACGCGCAACATAAAGCGTGCCGTGATCGAGCAGGTCGCGATTGGCGCGCGCCGCCGATACCCCGGGCGAGGCTGGCCGGATCGCATCGCGGCTCACAAACCGGTAGAGATATTCGAAGCGGGCATCCTCGCCGGAGTAGACCACCGCCCGGCCCTCGCGCGTCACAGCCACCCATGCGCCCTCGTGCGCCGCCCGCCCAAGCGCCGTGCGCTTGACAGGCATTGAAGCGGGGTCCAGCGGATCAAGCTCTACCACCCAGCCGAAGCGGTTCGGCTCATTGGGGTGCTTCTGGGCGTTGAACCGCTCATCGAATTCCGCCCAGCGGTAGCCGCTTTTCTCGCGCAGGCCCCAGCGCCGGTGATGCGACGAGAGCGAGCGGCCGGCATCGAAATATGCGGCGAAGTTTTCCTCGCCCGACAGATAGGTGCCCCAGGGCGTCATGCCGGCCGCGCAGTTGTTGAGCGTGCCGAGCACGTGCATCCCCGCCGGATCGGCAGCCGTGCGCATCATGGGGTGGCCTGCGGCCGGGCCGCCCACCGCATGCGGGGTCGCCATCGTGACACGCCGGGCATAACGTGACGGCCGCACCATCCGCCAGCTGCCATCGGTCGTGCGCTCAACCTCAATGACCGAGAGCCCATGGGCCGCCTGGCTCTTTCGCACCTTCTCGGCCGACCAGTGGGCCATGCCGTCGGTGTGCAGCAGGCCGTCATCGGTGTACTCGTGATTCATCGCGAGCACGCCGCGGTCGCCTCGACCATTGAGCGGGAAAAAATGCAGCCCGTCATGATGCATGCCGAGCTGCACCGCCTGATCGCCCGCCGGATTGGTCGCATCCGGCCGGAACGCCGGCATCTGGCCTGCCATTCCCACCGGCTCGCCCCAGGGCGCGATCACCTGCGCCACATACCCGTGGGGCACCACCAGCCTGTCGCCCGCACCCGGTGCGATCGGCGCAAAACCGGGTCGTCCGCGCACGGCCGACGCACTCCCGCCCGCCGCCGGAACATTCGCGCAACCGCCAGCAAGCTGTGCGAAGAGCAGACTCGCGCCGCCCGCGCCCAGCACGCGCCGTCGCGCCGGATCGGACACCTGATGAAGGTCGGGGTTGCCCGACCGGTTGCTGTCTTCGAGCTCCGTGAAATCCTTGGCCATGATGGGCAGTGCTCCGTGACGAGGGGCGGTACTCCAGGGGCGAGCGCTAAACGTCGCCCGGCTCAATCATCAGCTCGCCGCTCCGACCAGGCACCTCTCCCCAGGCCAGCGCCTTCACGGGCAGGCGGGCAACATCGAGCGTCCGGGCGAGCGCCGACACCGGCACCAGCCTGTGGCCCTGGGCGAGCCAACCATCGATCAGCCGCTCAAAGGCCGGTGCGAGGAGCGCGCCCTCGAGCTCGGCATGCAGCGTGAATACGTGATCGGTATCACCCTCGGTGCGCGCGAGGAGCGGCAGGTAGACACTCTCTTCGCTGACGCCGTCGAGTCCGATCAGTTCGTCAAAGGTGGGAAGCGTGGTGGGTATCTGGACATGCGAACAGGCCCGACCGTTGATCGCCAGCCGATAGGGCGCCTGCCCACGGCCATCGGAGGCACAGGCCATGCCCCAGTCGTCGATCTGCGCAAACGCATGGGCATTGACCTGCCAGCCGGCTGCGCCGTGCATGGCGGGCGGCGCGCCGAACACCTCGCAGAACCGGTGGTAGCCGCGGGTCATCTGCGCTCGCGTCCAGGCTGCATCCCGCGCGCGCACATTGTCCTGCCAGTAAACATGATCCCAGGCGTGGAGGCCGCATTCATGGCCTTCGGCCTGGCATTGCTGCATCGGCGCCACGCCCTGCCGACCGATATCCGGGCCCGGCATCAGCACGCCATACGCAAGGGTACGGAGCCCGTAGTGACGGACCACCGATGTGCGCGAGACCTTGGAGAGAAAGCCGCGCCGGAACACGCGCCGCAGCGCCCAACCCGTGTGATCGGGGCCGACGCTGAAAAGAAAGGTGGCCTGCACGCCGCGCCTGGCAAACATGGCAAGCAGCCGCGGCACCCCCTCCAGCGTCCCGCGCAGCGTATCGACATCAACCTTGAGCGCAATCCTGGCCATGTCGCAAGGTCCTGGGCGACCGCCTCAACCCGCCTTGTCCACGAGTGCCCGCGCCTCGACCACCTTCCCCCGGTAGTACTCGAAGATGCGGCGAAGCGACGCCTCCATGGCCACCCTGGGCGCCCAGCCGAGCGCTGCCATGGTGTCATCGATTCGCGGCCGGCGAGTCTGCACATCCTGGTAACCCGCGCCGTAAAAGCTTCCCGAGGACGTATCCACCAGTGTGGTGCGCCGCGCCCACTCGGCGTATTCGGGGTAGTCGGCCGCAATCCGCAACATCATCTCGGCGAGTTCTCGCACCGAATAGTCGTTGTCGGGATTGCCCACGTTGAAGATACGGCCTGTGGCTGCGCCCCCCTCGTTGGCGATGATCCGCATGAGCGCATCCACCCCGTCTGACACATCGGCAAAGGCGCGCCGCTGCGCGCCGCCATCGACCAGCTGGATCGGCTCACCCCGCACGATCTGTCCCAGGAACTGGGTGACCACGCGCGAGCTTCCCTCCTTGCTCTCGAAGAGCGAATCCAGCCCCGGACCGATCCAGTTGAAAGGCCGAAAAAGCGTGTAGGTGAGGCCCTGCTCCTGGCCATAGGCATGAATGACCCGGTCCATCAGCTGTTTGCTGCAGGCATAAATCCAGCGCGGCTTGTTGATCGGACCATAGACCAGGTTTGAGCGCTCGGCATCAAATTCGGTATCGGTGCTCATGCCATACACCTCGGAGGTGGATGGGAACACCAGATGCTTTCGATACTTGACCGCGGCGCGCACGATGGGCAAGTTCGCCTCGAAATCGAGTTCGAACACGCGCAGCGGCTCACGCACATAGGTGGCCGGCGTGGCAATCGCCACCAGCGGGAGGATCACATCACATTTCCTCACGTGATACTCGATCCACTCCCGGTTGATCGTGATGTCGCCCTCGAAAAAATGCATGCGGGGATGGCCCACCAGATCACCCAGGCGATGGTCCGACATGTCCATGCCGTACACATGCCAGTCGGTGCCCGACAGAATGCGCTCGGTCAGGTGATGGCCGATGAAGCCGTTGACGCCAAGGATCAGAACTTTTTTCATGGAGGGGGTCCGGAAAGGTTGAGCCAGGCGGCAAGCGTGGCAGCATCCACGCTGCGCCCGCCCTCGAGCAACACTCGAATATCGATGAGGCCGCCGTCGCCGCACACGCCCACCATGCGGCCATCGTCGACAGCAAGACCTGCCGCGGCCGCGGGACGCGACAGCGGGGCAATACGACGCCGCGCCTCGGCCACGACCAAACGGCGGCCAGCGCAATCGGTAAACGCCCCCGGATAGGGCGGCGCCACCGCGCGGATCAGGTTGTAGACCTCGGCCGCAGACCGGGTCCAGTCGATACGACCGTCTTCGGGCTTGCGGCCGCCAAAATAGCTGCCCTGCGAGAGATCGTTGGCGTGCTCGGGCGCGCACCCGCCGGCAATCGCGGGCAGGCTTCGCCACAGCACCACCTCGGCCGCCACGCAGACCTTGTCAAACACCTGGCGCGCAGTGTCATCGGGCAGGATCGGTACCGCGCACTGATCCACGATGGTGCCGGCGTCGGGCCTTGCCACCATGCGATGCAGTGTGGCCCCGGTTTCGGTCGCGCCCTTCAGCACCGCCCAGTTGGTGGGCGCGCGTCCGCGAAACCTGGGCAAGAGCGACCCGTGCATGTTGAAGGCACCCAGGCGCGCGCACTCGAGAATCGACGACGGGAGCATCGAGCGGAAGTAGAAGGAGAAGATCACCTCGGGTGCGGCACTTGCCACCTGCGCAGCAAGCGCCTGCGGATCCAGATCCTCGGCATACACCACCGGCAGCCCCAGGTCCGCCGCCGTGTCGGCGACACGCGAAAACCAGAGCGTCTCGCCCGGATGATCGCGATGCGTGACCACCAGCGCCACCTGAACACCGCCCGCATGCAACACGCGCAAGCAACGGTCGCCTACATTTGAATAGCCAAACACGACCGCCCTCACGCGCGCGCCCCGTGCTCGGGCCTTGCCACGGCAGCCTCCGCGGGCGGCGCCTCAAGCACCGCGCTCACGCGATACCGTGGCCGCCTTCTCACCTCCTGCTGGATGCGGCCCACGTATTCGCCCATGAGACCGATTCCGAACAGCACGATTCCAATGAAGAAGAACTGGAGCGCGAACAGCGTGAACACCCCCTCCACCTCGGCGCCCAGCATGAAGCGACGCACCAGAAGGAGCGCGAAGAGCCCGCCCGCCCCCAGTGACAACACGATGCCCGCGAGGGAGAACCACTGCAACGGCACGATCGAAAAACCCGTCATCAGATCAAAGTTGAGCCGCACGAGCTGGTAGAGCGAATACTTCGACTCGCCCGCAAAGCGCTCCTCATGGCTCACCACGATTTCGGTTGGCCGCGCGGCAAAGGTGTAGGCAAGCGCCGGCACGAACGTGTTGACCTCCTGGCAGGCATTCAAGGTGTCGACCAGGGCGCGGTCATAGGCCCGCAGCATGCAGCCCTGATCGGTCATCTCGATCCGGGTGATGCGCTCGCGCAGGCCATTCATCGCGCGCGAGGCGATTCGACGGAAGGCGCTGTCCTCGCGCTGGCGCCGAATGGTGCCCACATAATCATGACCGGCGCGAATTTCCGCCACCAGCCGCGGAATCTCCTCGGGCGGATTCTGCAGGTCGGCATCCAGCGTGATCGCGATCTGACCGCGCACATGCTCGAACCCCGCCATGATCGCCATGTGCTGGCCGAAGTTGCCGTTAAAGAGCACTACGCGGGTGACATCGGGCCGGGCACGGAACTGCGCGGCCAGAAGCTGCGCCGAGGCATCGCGACTGCCGTCGTTGACGAACACCACCTCATAGGACTCGCCGGTGGCATCGAGCGCCGCATAGAGCCGCTCAAAGAGCCGCGACAGCACCCGCTCTTCGTTGTAGACAGGAATGATGACCGAGATCTCGGGCGCACGGCTCATGACAGTTCACCCATCACCGCCACCAGCGCCGACACCACGCGCGCCGGATCAGCATCGGTCATTGTCGGAAAGAGCGGCAGCGTGAGAAGCGAGCGGCCCAGCCGCTCGGTGTGCGGCAGCATCCCCTCGCGCCAGCCCTGCGCGCGATAGAACTTGAAAAGATGGAGTGCCGGATAGTGCACCCCGGAGCCGATGCCGCGTGCGCGCAACGCCTGCATGACCGCTGCCCGTGCCCCGCGAAGCCGGTCGACCGGCAGCTCAACCTGAAACATGTGCCAGTTGGTGAGCGCGCCCAACGGATCGGCGCGGGGCGGCAGCCCCACCCCTAGATCGGCGAGCCCGGCGTGGGCGGCCGCATCGAAGTAGCGCTCCGCGAGCGCCGCCCGCCTGCGGGTAATGGACTCGAGCCGCGCGAGCTGCCCGATACCCACTGCGGCATGAACATCGGACAGATTGAACTTGCCACCCGGTTCTTCGACCTCCATGCCGTCCGGGCCAGTGCGAATCACGCCCTGCAGCCGCAGCCGCTCGGCGCGCAACGCCTCCGCCTCCGAGTTCATCACCAGGCAACCCCCCTCGACCGAGTTGATGTTCTTGTTCGCATGAAAGCTGAAGCTCACCAGATCACCGATCGCACCGATCCGCTCGCCCCGCCAGCGCGAGTCGATTGCCTGGGCCGCATCCTCGATCACCCGCAGGCCGTGCTTGCGTGCGATCGAATACAACCGGTCCATGTCCACCGGCAGCCCGGCCAGATAAACCGGGATGATGGCGCGCGTGCGCGGGGTGATGGCCGCCTCGACCGCATCCAGGCTGATATTGCGCGTGACCGGATCGACATCAACAAACACCGGCCGCGCACCCACCGCAACAATCACATTGGCGGTCGCCACCCAGGTCAGCGCGGTGGTGATCACTTCGTCGCCCGCACCGAGGTTGGCGATTCGTAGCGCCACCTCCATAGTGGAGGTGCCGTTTGCGAAGGCCCGCACCGGCCGGCCCGCAAAAAGCGCCGACAGCTGCGCCTCGAAGGCCTGCATCTTGGGGCCCGAGGTGATCCAGCCGCTTGCCAAGACCTCGCCGACGGCGGCGATGGTGGCCGCATCGATATCGGGGCGCGTAAACGGAAGAAAAGTGGAGTCAGTCATGGGATCAGCTTCGGGAAATGAGCCAGACGCCCGCCAGGATCAGAACGATACCGCCCCAGCGCGTGGCGTTCAGCACCTCGCCAAACAGCCACCACGCGAGCACAGCGTTCACAACATAGCCGAGCGACAGGAGCGGATAGGCCACCGACACATCCACCCGCGACAGGCCGATGATCCAGACCCCTACGCTCACCACATAGCAGGTGAGCCCGGCAAAGATGGGCCACTGCGAGATCACGCGCCAGAACACGGCCGGCAGCTCGGCCAGGCCCGGGCTCAGCACCCCCAGCGGCGCCACGCCCGCCTTGAGGAGCAGTTGCGCACCGGCGTTCAGCATGACGCCGGTCAGGATCAGCAGAAACGTGTTGAGGGTCATGGTGCGGTGCGCACAGAAAAGTTGGCGACGACCACGCGTCGCGTGTCGCGCGTCACCTCGGTCATGGGCAGACCCTGCGCGCGCAATTCATTGAAGGTGACGGGCGCCATGATGGCGAGTGCCCGGGGCCCATGCTGCCAGCGATCGATGAACTGCGCCAGTGACGGCAGCCACCGATCGGGTTCCTGCCGGACCCCGAAAGCAAGCTCATCGGCATATTCAACCATCGTGAGCCGATGCCCAAGGTAAAACGGCAGCGTGTGATCGAGCCGGCGCACGCCGTAGAGCGGCATGTCGGGCGCGAGCACCGCGCGCACCGCAGGCACCAGCGACACCCCCGAGGCGCTCCGCCCCACGGTGTCGTGACCCACGATGCCCACCGTCGTGGCAATGAGCCAGCCGGTCGCATACACGCCCACGGCGATCGGGCGCAGCCCGCGCCGTGCAAGCCAGAGCGACACCACCGTGGCGCACAACACCGCCGCAGCCGCCACCGCCAGCCAGCCTGCGTACTGGGCAAAAAACGGCTGTGGGGTGATCTCCGAGCCCAGGCGGCCGACCAGCGGCGTGGCCGCCGCGAGGGCTGCCGCCACCGCCAGCATCCCCCACAGGTGACGCACCAGGCCGCGGTCGGTCAGTCGTTCGAGCGCGAGCGCCCCGAGCACGGCGAGTGCGGGCATCACCGGCAGGATGTAACCGGGAAGCTTGGAGCCCGAGGCGCTGAAGAAAACGAAGATCGCCAACACCCAGGTGGCAAGCAGCCGCTCGGGCTGAAAGACCGAGGTCGCACGCGGCGCCTCGCGCACGCGACCCACGAGCCCCCGCCAGAGGCCAGACCACGGGAGAAATCCCGCCACCATGAGCGGAATGAAGAACCACCAGGGCTCGTGGCGCTGATGCACCGTCGAGGTGTAGCGCTGAAAGTGTTCATGGATAAAGAAGAAGTGCGCGAACTCGGGATTGCGCATCATCACCAACGCAAACCACGGCACCGTCACCGCGGCAAACACCGCGAGCCCCTGGCCGATATGCATGCGCGCCCAGAGCGCCCAGTCCCGGCTCCAGAGCGTGTAGACGACCAGCACCAGGCCCGGCAGCACGAGGCCCATCAACCCCTTGGTAAGAACCGCAACCCCCATGGCCGCCCACACTGCAAGCATCCAGCGGCGGCGCGATCCGGCACCCGCCTGCGGGTGCTGAGCGATCAGAAAACAGCCTAGCGCCACGTTGAGCGCCGCCGACACGCCGATATCAAGCGAGTTGAAGTGCGAGCCGAGATTCCAGAGCGGCATGGCAACCAGCACCCAGCCGGTCGCCACCCCCACCGCGCGCCCCCACCAGCGCGCAGCCGCCGCCATCATGATCGCGATCGCGAGCAGTCCGCTCACCGCCCCCCAGAGCCGCGCCTGCCAGGCACCGACGCCGAACGCCTCAAAGGCAAGCGCACT
Organism: Bordetella parapertussis; assembly: GCA_945872335.1. GTDB lineage: Bacteria > Pseudomonadota > Gammaproteobacteria > Burkholderiales > Burkholderiaceae_E > SYIM01. The sequence goes on from CAMBZS010000020.1 coordinate 25,885, forward strand.
CATCCAGAGATGGAAAGGCGGCTTTTCGAAGTATTTGAGGCCGTTGTAACGGACCGTGACCCAGTCGCCGGTGGCTGCCATTTCGCGCGCGATCTGCGCATAGCGACCCTCGTCGGAGGGCATGAGCTCGCGCAGGTGGAGTGTTCCCAGCCAGAGCACGAGCACGAGAAAGACGGCGAGTGCCGCGAGCAGACTGACACCCGGTTGGGGGCGAACGCCCTCGGCCGTCATGCCCCCGGGCGCGGCACCCAGGCGAAGCGGACTCACCGGCCGCCCGCCACGAAAAGCGTCTCGAACACTTGATTCATCACGATCAGAGGCCACCCTGGTTGCCGCTTGTCACGCGTCGGTCAACGCGCGAGCCGCGAGGATACCAATGCCGAACGCGACTGCGGCCTTGCGATCCTCACGGCGCGCGCCATAATGGGCGGATGAACACGCGCCTCGATCATCTGGTGGTGCTGGCAGCCTCGCTTGAAGACGGGGAACGCTGGTGTGAGCGCGTGCTGGGGCTTCGCCCCGGCACGGGCGGCCGCCATGCGCTCATGGGCACGCACAACCGGCTGCTGCGGATCCTCTCGCCCTCGTATCCCGATGCCTATCTGGAGATCATCGCGATCGAGCCCGGTGTGGTGCCTGAGCGGGCCGCCGGCAAGCGCCGCTGGTTCGACATGGACGATCCACGCCTCGCGCAGCAAATTGCCGAGACGGGCCCCAGGCTCATTGCCTGGGTGGCACGCACCGACGACGTCGACGCCGCCTGTCGGGGCTGGCTCGCACTGGGCCTGGATCGAGGACCGCCCCTCGCCACCCAGCGGATGTCGCCCCAGGGTCTGCTCTCCTGGCGAATTACCGTTCGCGACGACGGTGCCCGTCTTCTCGATGGCTGCCTGCCCACGCTGATCGAGTGGCTCTCGCCCCATCCTGGCGCGAGCCTGCCTGAGGCAGGGATCTCACTGGTCGAGCTTCGCATCCAGCACCCCGAGCCGCCGTTGCTGAACGCCGCCTGGCAGGCGGCCGGGCTCACTGGTGTGCCGGTCGAATCAGGCCCTGCGCAACTCATCGCCACGCTTCAGACACCGGGGGGACGGGTGGTGGTCTCAAGCCTCGCGCCGGCCCCGCCGGCCGCCCGCTAGACAGCCGCCTGGCCGCTGCATCCACGCGCGGCCCTGTCTCTCTGCGCTCGGCGCGCCTTCAAAAGCCCGCAACCGCGCCATCCGAGCGCGGATCGTAGCCCCCCTCGAGCACGCCGTTCGGATGCCGGATCAGCATGCCCGCATGTCCCACCGCCTCATCCCAGGCGCCGATCGTCTCGACCTCGTGGCCCCAGGCGCGCAGCTGCGCCACCACCGCCGGGTCAAACCGCGACTCAAGCTTGAGCGAGTCGCTCGCCTTACCCCAGGTTCGCCCGAGTAGCCAGCGCGGCCTCGAAATCGCCTGCTGTGGCGTGTCGCCAAAATGGCGCATACGGGAAAATATCGTGGCCTGGGTCTGCGGCTGACCGTCGCCCCCCATCGTGCCGTAGGCCACGAGCCTGCCATCATCGAGCCGGGCAAGCGCCGGGTTGAGCGTGTGAAAGGGCTTCTTGCCGGGCTCAAGCGTATTGATGTGGGAGGGCTCGAGCGAAAAGCTCGCCCCACGGTTTTGCCAATTGACGCCCGACTCGGGCAGCACCACGCCACTTCCGAACTCGTGATAGATGCTCTGGATGAACGACACGGCAATGCCCTGCGCATCGATCACGCCCATCCAGATGGTGTCGCCCGGGTCGGTCCGCCGGCCCCAGGGTGCAGCGCGAGCCGGATTGAACTGATCGGCGAGGGCATCGAGCCGCGCCGCACTCAACAGGTCGCGGGCTTCAACCTTCATGAAGGCGGGATCGGTGACGTGCGCATCACGAACCCGGAAGGCCAGCTTGGTGGCCTCGACCTGCGCGTGGATGAAGGCCGCCCCTTCCGGACCGGCAAGGGCATCGCTCCCGGAGGTCATCCAGCCACTTCGCGCGCCCATCCGCTCCATGAGGCCCAGGATCATGAGCGAGACCACACCCTGCGAGGGCGGCACCATGTTGAAGAGCGCCGACTGGTGCGCCGAAAGCGCCAGCGGATCAACCAGCCGGGCGTGATGCGCCTGCAAGTCAGTGAGCGCGAGGGGGCTGCCCACCGCGGCAAGCTCGGCCGCCAACTGTCGGGCGAGCGCCCCCCGATAAAACGTATCGGTGCCCTCGCGTGCGATCCGGGACAGCGTATGGGCGAGCCGGGGCTGACGAAAGAGCGCGCCGCGCGCAGGCGCCGCACCATTCACCAGAAACGTCTCGGCAAAACCCGGGGTTCCAGATATTTCAGC
>CAMBZS010000021.1 GCA_945872335.1 Bordetella parapertussis
AGTCCTGAGAGGCGACCGATCATCTGGCGATCTTAGCAGCCCGCGCCGTTAGCGGCCGCGAACGCGTCCACCGCGCGAGCGGGCGCCGCTTCGGGCGGTGCGCGCCAGAATGCCGGCGGCCCCCAGCTGCCCAGAGAGTGCAGACGCGTGGGCATGACAGATGGCGCAGGCGAGCGCATCGGCCGCATCGGCCGAGGGGTCGCCCGGCAGCTGCAGCAGCCGCCGCACCATCGCCTGTACCTGCTCCTTGCCCGCGCGACCGTAGCCCACCACCGACTGTTTGACCTGCAGGGCCGTGTATTCGTGAACCGGAAGATCGCGGATGGCGAGTGCCGCGACCGCTGCCCCGCGCGCCTGACCGAGCGCGAGTGTTGTCTGCGGGTTGATATTGACGAACACGATTTCCACCGAGGCGAGGTCGGGCTTCCAGGTGTCGATCACCTCGGTGATGCCCTCGTGAATGGTGCGCAGGCGCGGGGCGAGTTCGCCATCGGGGATGCGGATCACGCCGCTCGCGATATAGCCGAGCGCTGCCCCGTGCTTTTCAATCACACCGAAGCCAGTCCGGCGAAGGCCAGGGTCGATACCGAGGATGCGCACGAGGGTGATCGGCTGGTGCGTCAGTGCCGGAAGTGCCGGACCCCGGTAAAGACCATGGCGATGCCGCGCTCATTGGCTGCGGCAATCACCTCGTCATCGCGTACCGAGCCGCCTGGCTGGATGACCGCGACCGCACCGCCGTCGGCAAGCACATCGAGCCCGTCGCGAAACGGGAAGAACGCATCCGAGGCAACCACCGACCCCTTCAGCGACAGCCCTGCCGCTTCGGCCTTGATAGAGGCGATGCGCGCAGAATCGAGTCGACTCATCTGGCCGGCGCCCACGCCAAGCGTCATGCCGGCGCTGCAGTAGACGATGGCATTGCTCTTCACGTATTTGGCGACCGTCCAGGCAAACATCAGGTCGCCAAGCTGGGCCGCGTCGGGTTGCAATTGCGTCACCACTTTGAGCTCGGCTGTCTGAAGGACGTGATTGTCGGCAGTCTGGATCAGCATGCCTGAGCCCACCCGTTTCACATCCATGGCGTTGCGGCCGCGCTCCCAGTCGGTCGCCCCGCCTGGTGGCAGGGCGATCTCAAGGAGGCGGACATTGGCCTTGCCCTTGAAGACCGCGAGCGCCGCTTCGGAAAACGCTGGTGCGATCACCACCTCGACAAACTGTTTCGATACGGCCTGGGCAGCCGCCTCATCGATGACGCGGTTGAAAGCGATGATGCCGCCGAAGGCAGACGTGGGGTCGGTACTGAAGGCCTTGCGGTAGCACGCCAGGGGAGTCTCACCAATCGCGACACCGCAGGGGTTGGCGTGTTTGACGATCACGCAGGCGGGGCTGTCAAAAGACTTGACGCACTCCCACGCTGCGTCGGCATCGGCGATGTTGTTATAGGAGAGTTCCTTGCCCTGAAGCTGACGTGCGGTGACAAGCGACCCCGGCGCGGGATCGAGATCGCGGTAGAACGCCGCCTGCTGGTGCGGATTCTCCCCGTAGCGCAGGTCCTGGACTTTGACGAAGCGGCCGTTTGCCTGACCGCCAAAGCGTACGTGCGCGCCATCGGGCTGGATACGCGACAGATAGTCGCTGATTGCCGCGTCGTAATTGCTGATCCGATTGAATGCGGCCACTGAAAGCGCAAACCGGGTGGCATCGCTGAGCGCACCCGAGTCCCGGAGCTCGGACAGCACCTGCGGGTACTGCGAACTGTCGGTGAGCACACCCACATCACGCCAGTTCTTGGCTGCGCTTCGCACCATTGCGGGTCCGCCGATATCGATATTTTCGATGGCGTCTTCCAGCGTGCAGTCAGGCCGCGATACGGTTGCCTCGAACGGATAAAGATTGACCACCAGCAGATCGATGGTACTGATCGCGTGCGCTTCGAGCGCGGCCATGTGGTCGGGCAGGTCGCGGCGGGCGAGCAGTCCGCCGTGGATGGCCGGGTGAAGCGTCTTCACCCGGCCATCGAGCATCTCCGGAAAGCCGGTATGGGCCGAGACTTCAGTGACCGGTAAACCCGCATCGGCCAGCAGTTTGGCGGTTCCGCCGGTGGAGAGAAGATGAATGCCAAGCGCGTGTAACGCCCGGGCGAGTTCAACGATACCGGTCTTGTCTGAAACGCTGATCAGGGCCTGACGGACGGGGCGCATGGATTCAGTTCCCGCAGAAAAGGTAGGGGGGCGCGAGCGAGGTGGCAGGCATTAGCCCGCGTCATCGAGCAATCCGTGATTGAGCAGCTTCTTTCTGAGCGTATTTCGATTGATGCCCAGCATTTCGCTTGCGCGTACCTGATTGCCGTCGGCCGCGCGCATCACCACTTCGAGCAGCGGCCGCTCGACAGCCTGGATAACCATGTCGTAGACGCCCGACGGCATCTGCCCGTCCAGATCATGGAAATATTTTTCCAGGCTGCGGGTGATCACTTCATCGATCATGGTGCCGCGGCTCATTGGGGCAGGCCTTTCATTTCGCAGACGGAATCGGACACCGGCCCGGGGGAATCGTGATCGAACCAGCGCTCAAGCGCCGCGAGCTGCGCCTCGGGGGTTTCAATGGGGTAAAACACATTGCGCAGGAAATCGATTGCCCCAGGTGCGTCGCCCAAATACCAGCCCACGTGCTTTCGCGCGGTGCGTACGCCTGTAAACGGGCCATGGAATTCGTAGTGATCGATCAGGTGCTCGCGCAGCAACGCGCGCAACTCCTCGGGTTCGGGGGCAGCGGGCGGCGCTCTACCGTCCAGCGCCGCTGCGATCTCGCGGAAAATCCAGGGACGCCCCTGCGCTGCACGGCCGATCATCACGCCGTCGGCGTGCGTGTGCTGAAGCACGGCGAGGGCCTGCGCGGGGCTTCCAATATCGCCATTGGCCACCACGGGCACGCTTACCGCCGACTTCACTTCGGCAATGGTGTCGTATTCGGCATGCCCTGTGAACCCGCAGGCGCGGCTGCGGCCATGCACGGTGATCATGGCTGCACCCGCGGCCTCGGCGAGCCGGGCCAGATGAACGGCGTTGCGACGTTGCCGATCGGGACCCGTGCGCATCTTGACCGTGACCGGCACGCTGACCGCGTTCGCGACGGAATCGATGATGGCGAGCGCGAGCTGCTCGTTGGCCATCAGCGCAGAGCCCGCCTGCAGGTTGCACACTTTCTTGGCCGGGCAACCCATATTGATGTCAATGATTTGCGCGCCCCGGTCAACGTTGTAGCGGGCGGCCTCGGCCATCATGAGCGGATCGGCGCCTGCGATCTGCACCGACCGAGGCTCGATTTCGCCCGAGTGATCGATGCGTCGCGAGGTTTTCACCGACTTCCAGAGCGCCGGGTTGGAGGCGGCCATTTCCGAGACTGCGTAGCCCGCGCCCAGCCGCTTGCAGAGCTGGCGGAACGGCCGGTCGGTGACGCCCGCCATCGGAGCCACGATGACCCGGTTGCGAAGCTGGTGGGGCCCGATTTGGATCATGAAAGCGGCTGGCCGGTTCGACGAGAGGCGCGATTCTACTGAAAAGCGATCTGCACAAAAAATCGGCAGCTCGATTCAGAGGCTGCGAATCCCGAACATGAGGCCACGTGCGATCGTGTGCCGGATTGGTGCGCAGAAATCGATCAGCGTCAGCGCGGCGGCGTGCACCGGCTTGAACAGGTCTGGACAGGTGAGCGTGGCAAGCAGGTCGGTGGTTGCGACCAGCGTCTCGCGATCACGGCGACGCTGGTCCTCAAACCGGTCGAGTGCGGCTGCGAGCGAGCCGGCCTGCGCCCGCCAATCGCCGAGCGCACGCGCGAGCACCGCAGCGTCGCGCAGACCCAGATTGAGGCCCTGGCCGGCTACAGGATGCAGCGTCTGCGCCGCATTGCCGATCGCGACCTGATCGGGTGCCGGTCGCAGCGGCCCGATGCGGCGCGTGACAGGACTGACACGCCGGGTGCCGTGCAGCCTGATGCGACCGAGTCCGCTGCCGAACGCCTGCATGAGCGCATTGCCAAACGCCGTTTCGGAGAGCTCCGTTCGCGCTCGGCATTGCAGCTCGGACGCGCACCAGACCAATGCGCGTCGGCCAGGCTCGGGCAAGGGCAGCAGAGCAAGCGGCCCTTCGTTCGTAAACCGCTCATAGGCCCAGCCCGGACACTCGCGCTCGACTTCCACTTCGGCAAGGAGCGCCACCTGTTCGAACTCGCGTGTCCGCTGCCCGGTTCGCTGTTCAATCTCGCCATCTGCGATGACAGTGAGCAGGGGCTGTACGGCGGCAGCAGGCTGATCAAGAGGCGGCTGCGCGAGGGATGGATGCCGCTCGATCGCTTGTCGTAGCAGACGATGGAGCGTGCTGTAACGGAACACTGCGCCGAGCAAGGGCGTACCCAGTTCGGTCGCACGGATCCGCGTGCCGCCCGAAGCGCTCGCGCGGCTGACGTCAACCACCGTGATCGGCGCAGCCAGTCCGGGCGATTCAAGGAGCGCTTCCGGCGCGCACTGCGGCACCACTCGAGCCAGTGTCTGCAGGCTCCCCAGCGAGACGGCGAGCGCCCGCGAGCCCAGCCAATCGGGCAGATCGGCGTCAATCGGATCAACGATCAGCGCCTTGTGATCAATGCCTTCGCGTTCCAGAAGCACCCGTAGCGCAAGCGCGACCGGTCCGCGTCCTTCGATGCGGATCATGGAGGCTCAGCTCCGCATCAGCGCTTCAATCTCGCTCGCGGCCTTGGGTACCTTGCCAGTGAGAATTTCGCAGCCCGCTTCGGTGACCAGCGCGTCGTCCTCGATCCGGATGCCAATGTCATGAAAGTGGCGCGGAATGTCGTCGGCGGCGCGAACATAGAGCCCTGGCTCCTCGGTGAGGACCATGCCAGGCCGCAGGATCCGCCACGGCTTTTCCGATCCGGTGGCAGGTTCACCAGGCTCGCGATAATCACCGCAGTCGTGTACGTCCATGCCCAGCCAGTGGCCAGTGCGGTGCATGTAAAAGCGACGGTAAGCCCCGGACTCGATCGCCGCATCGAGCGGGCCGCTGATGAGACCGCAGTCAATCAGCCCCTGGGCAAGCACTTTCACTGCGGCATTGTGCGGATCAATGAAGCGCATGCCGGGGCGAGTGGCCGCGATGGCGGCCTCCTGGGCCTCGAGCACGATGTCGTAGAGTGTACGCTGGGCGCCACTGAAGCGTCCGGACACCGGGAACGTGCGGGTGATGTCGCTTGCGTAGCCATCGAGCTCGCAGCCGGCATCGATCAGCAGCAATTCGCCCTCGGTCAGACGAGCATCGTTGGACCGGTAGTGAAGCACGCAAGCGTGACGACCGCTTGCCACAATCGAACCGTAGGCGGGCGCCTTGGATCCCCCCATGCGGAATTCATGTTCGAGTTCGGCTTCGATCTCGAACTCGAATCGGCCGGGGCGGCTTGCCCGCATGGCACGTACATGGGCGGCTGCCGAGATGTCGGCCGCGCGTCGCATGATGTCGATTTCATGCGAATCCTTGATCAGTCGCATGTCGTCAACGAGGGACCGGACCTCAAACACCTGGCCGGGGGCGCTCACGCCAGCCCGAGCCTGCCCGCGGACCGAGTTCAGCCAGCGTGCGACGCGGGCATCATGGGCGCTGTCGGCGCCAATGGCGGTGAAAATCGCTGGCCGGTCGGCGAGCAATCGAGGCAGTTCGTCGTCGAGCTTGTCGATGCCGAGCGCGTGGTCGAAGCCGAATTTTTCGCGCGCGAGCTGCGGACCAAACCGGTAGCCATCCCAGATTTCGCGCTCTTCGTTCTTATCCCGGCAGAAAAGCCGTGACTCGACGCCGCTGCCATCGACGCTCAGCACCAGCACGGCATCGGGTTCAGTAAAACCGGTGAGGTAATAGAAATAGCTGTCCCAGCGATAGGGATAGTGTGCGTCGCGGTTCCGGATCACTTCGGGCGCGGTGGCAATGACCGCGACGCCTCCCCCGCGCTCGCGGATCAGTTGGGCCAGACGCTGACGACGGTCGTGATAGGGCTGCATGGTGGGCTCGATCAGGAGGAGAAACGGTGTCTGGCCACGGGGTCGGCGACACCACCCCGTAATTCTGCATCGAGTTGCGCAAGGCGTGCCGGGGTGCCCACGTCGGTCCAGATGCCGTCAAAGCGCTCGGCGCCGATCAGGCCGCGCCCTGCGGCCTCGCGCAGAAGCGGGCCCAGCTTCGCTGCCTCGCCATCGGACAATGATTCGAAGAGCGAAGGGTGATACACACCGATTCCGCTGAAGGTGAGCCGCTTTGATGAGTCAAGGCCCAGCATCCCCGAATGCAGCGTGAAGTCTCCGTCGGGGTGGTGGTCAGGATTGGGAACCAGTACGCACCAGCCGAGTAGCCCGCTCGCGTTCATCTGGCCGGCGATGGTGCACGCCCGCGCAACCGGCCAGCGGGTGAAGACATCGCCATTGATCACCAGAAAGGGTGCGTTGCCCAGCAGTGCGAGCGCGTGGCGGATGCCGCCCGCGGTTTCCAGGGCAGGTTCCTCCGGTGAATACGAGACCGACAGACCCCAGCGCGATCCGTTGCCCACCCACTTGCACAGCACCTCGCCACAGTGCGCGTGATTGATCACCACATGAGTGAAGCCGGCCTCGGCGAGCGCCTGCAGATGCCACCCGAGCAGCGGCTGCCCGCCGGCAGCCAGCATGGGTTTGGGACACTGATCGGTGAGGGGACGCATCCGCTCGCCGCGGCCCGCTGCCAGAATCATTGCGCGCATGGTGAGCGGCGCCTGCTTGCCGGGGCTCAGAAGGTGTAGCCTGATTCGGCCGGTACCAGGCTTTCAACTGCTTCGAGCACCTGCACCAGCCCTGAGAGCGCCTGATAGCGTCGGGCCGCCGCGAGCGCATAGCCCAACACCCGAGGCAGGTCGGCAAGGTAACGCGACTTGCCATCGCGATGCTGCAGCCGGGCGAAGATTCCCAGCACCTTCAGCTGTCGCTGCAGGCCCATCCATTCGAAATCGCGATAGAAGCTGCCGAAATCGTCGGCAACCGGCAGCCCCGCCCTGCGTGCGGTTTCCCAATAGCGGATCGACCAGTCAATCTGACGCTCTTCGGGCCAGTCAATGTAGGCGTCCCGCAACACGGACACCAGGTCGTAGGTGATGGGGCCGTAGACGGCATCCTGAAAATCGAGGACACCGGGGTTGCGCTCGGCGTCGATTCTCATCAGGTTTCGGCAATGCCAGTCGCGGTGAACATAAACGCGGGGCTGGGCTAATGCGGCCTTCGCGAGCAGCTCAAAAGATTCGCTAAGCAGGTGCTTTTGCTGCTCGGAGAGCACCACACCCTTGTGGCGCGCCACATACCAGTCGGGGTAGAGCTGCATTTCGCGCTCAAGCAGCGCCCGGTCGTAGTCGGGAAACACGCCCGGCCGGCTGGCGAGTTGCAGCTTGACCAGCGCTGCGGCCGCGTCTTGGTAAAGAGGGCTTGCCGACTCGGCATTGAGGCATGACAGGTAGGTGTCATTGCCCAGATCTTCCAAGAGAAGGAACCCCGAGTCGAGGTCGGCATCGATGACCGCAGGCACGCTCACGCCGCCTTCGCGCAGGATGGTCGCTGCGTGCAGGAAAGGCTGGCAATCTTCGCGAGCCGGGGGCGCGTCCATCACGATCAGACTGCCGCCCTGCGCCGCCGGAGAATCGATCCGGAAATAACGCCGGAAGCTGGCATCGTCGGAGGCCGGGCGAAGGCTCTCGGGTTGCAGACCCAGGCGATCGGCACGCTCTGCGAGCCAGCGTTGCAGGAGCGGTAGACGCGGGTCAGGATCCGGCGAGTTCATGGAAAGGTGTCGGCGCGCATGAGGGGGGTGATCCCTATAATAGTCGATTGCCTCTGACCGCCCGCTGCCGCTCAGGTCCGCCCAGGCCGGTGCCGCGCAGCCGGCGGCCGCGCGCCAACCCTCGACCCGGCATGTCCCCGATGAACCGTCGCCCGTCAAGTCTGTTGTCCGCCCTCACGGCGGCGGGGCTGCTGGGCTTTGTCATGACGAATGGGCTCGCACAACAGGCGGGGTCCGGTTTTGTGCTGAAACTTGATGGCGCGCTCACCGAAACACGATCCCCCTCGCAGGCGCTCCCCGCCTACGGTCGAGCCTGGGTGGTCGAGGGGCGGCCCGAGGAACAGACCACCCTCATTGGCGATGCGGAAGTGCGCCGCGCAGGCAGCGTCATTCGCGGTGATCGGATCACCTACACCTCGTCGACCGACGAGCTGGTGGCAACCGGCAATGTCCGCGTGACGCGAGACGGCAATGTGTTCACTGGTCCCGCCCTGCAATTGCGGGTGGATGCCAACGAGGGAACCTTCACCAGCCCCGATTACTACCTCGCGCTTCAGGGGGGCGGGCGCGGGCACGCCGAGCGAATTGATTTTCTGGGGCCCGGCCGTGCGCTTGCCTCGCGCGCCACCTTCACCACCTGCGGGCCCGAGACACCCGATTGGCAGATCTCAAGCCGGTCGCTTTTCATCGACCAGGATGACGACCGCGGGGTGAGCCGCAGCGCAGTGTTGTCGTTCAAGGGCGCGCCACTCCTTGCTTCTCCCTATTTCGCGTTTTCTCTGGGCAACGAGCGCAAATCGGGATTCCTTGCGCCCTCTTTCGGCATCACTTCACGCAGCGGCGTCGACCTGATGGTGCCCTGGTACTGGAACATCTCGCACGACACCGATGCCACCCTCTATCCCCGCGTCAGCACGCGCCGCGGCATGCAACTGGGCGGTGAACTTCGCTACCTGAGGGACAACTTCGCCGGGGAAACCCGCTTTGAGGCCAACCCCTATGACCAGGAAGCGGGCAGTTCGCGTCATTTCTGGCACACCCGGCAGAGCTTCAGCAATCTGGGCGGATGGGGCGGCGGGTGGGACATGCGGGGCGTGTCGGATGATCGCTATTTTGTTGATTACTCGCGTTCCATCGTGACCAGCGCGGATCGGGTGCTGCCCAGAACGGTGAGTTTTGGCCGTGGCTTGAGCGAAGACTGGTCGATGACCGTCCTGGTTCAGAAGTTCCAGTCGATCCTGGACGCAAGGCCCGGTCCTTACGAGCGCGAGCCGCAGGTGGTGACCCGCTGGCTTGCCCGCGATCGGGGCGGGTTCGACATGAACAGCACGTTCGACATGACCCAATTCAACTCGCCGGATGCGGTTCGTCCGTCGGGCACCCGAATGGTGGCCAACCCCTCGGTTTCCTGGCCGATCCGCCGCCCGGGATGGTTCGCCGTACCAAAAGCGAATGTGCACGCAACCAGTTACCAGGTAAACACCGCACTGGGCACCGACTATGGGCTCCAGCGTGTGGTCCCCACGCTGTCGTTTGATTCCGGGATGGTGTTTGAGAGGCCGCACACCTACGCCGGGCGCGACATCACGCAGACGCTCGAACCTCGTCTCTTCTATGTGCGCACCCCCTTTCGCGACCAGAGCGCGTTTCCGGTTTTCGATACTGCGCCTGCCGACTTCAATTTCGCCCAGCTGTTCTCGGACAACACCTTTATCGGAAACGATCGGATTGCCGATGTGAATCAGCTCACCGCAGCGGCAGTGTCGCGGCTGATCGATCCTCAGACCGGTGCCGAAGGGCTGCGGTTTGCAACCGGGTTTCGCAGCTATTTTTCAGATCAGCAGGTGGCGATCTCCGGTGTTGCGCCGCGTACCGACCGGCGCTCAGACCTGCTGGTGGCCGCAGCCGGTCCCCTCGGGTCGCACTGGTCCATCGATACCGGCCTCCAGTACAGCATGGCCACCACGGTTCTCCCGCGGTTCAGCGTGGTGGGCCGTTATCTTCCCCCGGACGGTCGGGTGTTGAATGCGGGCGTGCGATACCGCCGGGACCAGCTCGGGCAAATTGACGTCTCCACCCGATGGCCCATTGTCGATGGCTGGAGTTCCCTGGTTCGGCTCAACTACTCTTTCCTGTCCGAGGGCTATGACCCGGTGAGCCGGGTGGAGAACACCCGCGGGTTCGTCGAATCGCTCATGGGCTTCGAATACACGGCTTCATGCTGGGCACTGCGGGTGCTCACCCAGCAGTTCCGAACCGCAGCCAATACCAGCACGACCGCGTTTTTCCTTCAGCTCGAGTTGAATGGCCTTGGCACGATCGGGCAGAATCCATTCCTCGTGCTGCAGCGGAACATCCCCGGATACCGCCTGCCTCAGGGCACTCTGGAACCGGGTTCTCGTTATTTCGGGTACGAATGATGGATGGGGCCATGCTGAATCGTCCGCGGATTGGGTTCATTGCGCTGTTGCTTGCGTGCGTCTGCGGGCTTGTGTCGGCTCAAGCAACCCGCCGGCAAGACCTGAGTTCACTCGACTCGGTGGTGGCGGTGGTCAACGCCGAGGTCATCACCCGCCAGGAGCTTTCGCGGCAGATCGACCTCGTGCGCCGACAGCTCGAGAGCCGGAAGATCGAGGTTCCCCCCGCCGAGGTGCTCGCCTCGCAGGTGCTCGAGCGCATGATTCTCGATCGAGCGCAGTTGCAGACGGCGCGAGATGGCGGAATCCGTGTCGATGACGCGCAACTCGAACGGGCCATCAGCGGTATTGCGAGCGAGCGCGGTTTGTCGGTGGCCGAATTTCGCAGCCGGGTCGAGCGTGAAGGCATTGCCTGGGAACGTTTGCGTCGCGACATTCGTCAGGAACTGATCCAGGTACGGTTACGCGAGCGCGAGGTCGATAGCCGTGTTCAGATCAGTGATGCCGATGTGGATGCGTTCATTGCCGAGCGCGAGCGGCTTGCCAGTGAAAACGCCGAATTCGATCTGGCCCAGATCCTCGTGAGGGTGGCTGAAGGCGCCTCGAGCGATGACATCCAGCGGCGTCGCACGCGGGCCGAGGAAGTGCTGTCGGCGGTCTCGCGTCCCGGCAGTGATTTTTCGGCGCTTGCAGCGTCTTATTCCGACGCTGGGGACGCCATGACGGGCGGGTCGCTTGGCTGGCGCAGCGCCGATCGCCTGCCGCAGATTTTTGTCGAGGCGGTGAAGACGCTGCAGCCCGGTGGTGCCACGATCGTTCGAAGCCCCAACGGATTTCATGTGCTCAAGCTGGTCGGCAAGCGCGCGGTCTCGGGGGTGGGGTCGGGTGATGCCACCGTCACGCAGACCCGGGTCCGGCACATCCTGATGAGGGTGAGCGACAACCAGAGTGAAAGTGAGGCAAAACGCCGGATTGATGACCTGCGCGCGTTGATCGAACGCGGCGCCGACTTTGCCGATCTTGCGCGCCAGAATTCATCAGACGGCACCGCGGGTCGCGGAGGCGATCTTGGTTGGATCCTGCCGGGCGACACAGTGCCCGATTTCGAACGCGCCATGAACGCGCTCGCACCCGGACAGACCAGCCAACCGGTTCGCACGCCGTTCGGCTTTCATCTCATCCAGGTGCTCGAGCGCCGGCAACAGGCCGCCTCAGGCGAGCGCGCGCGCGCAGTGGCCAAGCAGGCGCTTCGCGAGCAGCGGGGCGAAGAGGTCTGGCAGGACTGGCTGCGACAGTTGCGCGACAGCACCTACGTCGAATATCGGCTCGATGAACGCTGAGCGGCGGGCAGGGGCCCGGCAGCGGCCGCCCAGGGCCGTGGCCGGACACGTCGCTCGCAAACGGTTCGGCCAACATTTCCTGGCTGACCGATCGGTCCTTTCAGCGATCGTTCAGGCGATCGCGCCCACAGCCTCCGACGGATTGCTCGAGATCGGTCCGGGCCTTGGCGTACTCACTGCAGAACTGCTTCGGGCCGTTCCGCGCCTCGCAGCCGTCGAGATCGACCGCGACCTGTGTGAACGGCTACGCCGGCGCTTCGGACCCGAGCAACTTTGCCTGTTCGAGGCCGACGCGCTGCGCTTCAATCCCGCCGACGCGGTTGCCGCACTGGGTGTGTCGCGTCTGCGCGTGGTGGGCAACTTGCCCTACAACATCTCCAGTCCGCTTCTGGTGGCGCTGGTTGAAGCCCGCCACCTGATCCGCGATCAGCATTTTTTGCTGCAGAAAGAAGTGGTGGAGCGGATCGCTGCGGCCCCAGGGTCGACCAGCTTCGGCCGGCTGAGCGTCATCCTGCAGGCCTTTTATGAGGTGGAGCTTCTGTTTGAGGTGCCGCCCGAGGCGTTCGATCCGCCGCCTCGAGTGGATTCGGCGGTACTGAGAATGGTCACCCGCGAACGTCCGCTCACCGAGGATCTGGCCGCACTTCAGGCGGTGCTGACCCCTGCTTTTGGGCAGCGGCGAAAAATGCTCCGCTCCACACTCATTCCATGGCTTCGCGAGCGTGGGGTGGATGCGTCGAACCTGAACGGTGAGCGCCGCGCCGAGGAGATCAGCGTGGCGCAATACTGCGCGCTCGCTGATCAGCTGCGCTCAATCAACTCAATCTTGTAGCCGTCGGGATCCTGAACGAAGGCAATGACCGACGTGCCGCCCTTGACTGGGCCCGCCTCGCGGGTGATCGTGCCGCCGGCGGCACGAATACGTTCGCAGGCCGCCGCAGCGTTGTCGACTGCGATGGCAATGTGTCCGAACCCGGCGCCCAGGTCGTAGCGATCAACACCATAGTTGTAGGTGAGTTCGAGCACCGACCCGTTGGTCTCGTCGCCGTAGCCAACGAAGGCAAGCGAATATTTCTGTTCAGGGCGATCGGAGGTGCGCAGCAGTTTCATTCCCATCATTTCGGTGTAGAAATGAATGGAGCGTTGAAGGTCGCCGACCCGGATCATGGTGTGCAGGATGCGCATGGTGAAGATTCCTGGAGGTGAAAATCGGAGCGGTCAGCCCTCGGGCATATCGTCGTAATGATGCTTGAGCGCGTCACGCACACGCTCGTAGTCTGGAAAGAGACGTTCCACCACCGCCCAGAAACGCGGTCCGTGGTTGAGTTCGACCAGATGGGCGAGTTCATGCGCGATCACGTAGTCGACAACCTCGGCAGGGAAGTGAACGAGTCGCCAGTTGAGTCGGATTGCGCCGTCGGGGCCGCAGCTGCCCCAGCGGGTGCGCGCCGAGGACAGTGCCCAGCGCGAGGGGGCTCGGCCCAGCCGCTCGGCGAAAACAGGAATCTGTCGGGCAAACACTTCGCGGGCCTGCTCCCGCAACCATTTCTGGAGCAGGTCGCGAATGGCCTCGGCCGTGGCGTTGGCCGCCAGCCCAACCAGCAAGAGCTCGCCCTCGCGGCGTACGCCGTTCGCAGCAGGAGTGAGGGTGAGGGTCAGCGTGTCGCCAAGCAGCCGAATGGGTGCGCCGTGTTCCCAGCGCGGCATCATGTCCTGGCGGCGCCGCTCGTGATCCTGCCACTCGGCGAGTTTGCGCAGAATCCAGTCGGCCTTCTCCTGCAACGCGCGCTCGATCTCCCAGACCGGCACCCACCGCGGTGCGCTTACGCGAAGGCCCCGGCTGTCGATCTGAAAGCCGATCGTGCGACGGCGACTGCGCACCAGCTCCCAGCGCACGGGCTGATGTCGAAGCATGGCAAAGCGCCGGCTCTGGGGCGGCGGCGATGCATCGGGCGGGGCGTCGAATTGCAGCGAGAGCTGGCTGGCGGAGGGCGGTACCGGGCGAGGTTTGCGTCGAAAAAGAGAGAGCACGTTCAAGAGACTTTCGATTCCGGGTCGGTGGCGGCAGGGAGGTAGCGTTCGGGACTCAAGCGTCGCATTTCGGATTCGATCCATTGCTCGACTGCCCGATTGAGCGCATCCGGGCTGAGACCATCCGAGGCGATGGGTGGACCGATCGATACGGTGATGGTACCTGGACGTTTGATGAAGGCTTTGCGTGGCCAGCATTCACCGGAATTCACGGCGATGGGAACCACCGGAGCGCCGGTGCGCACGGCAAGGCGCGCGCCACCCGACTTGTAGCGGCCTTTCGAGCCGACGGGCGTTCGGGTGCCTTCGGGGAACATGATGATCCAACGCCCCTCTGCGAGTTTGGTCGCCCCCTGACTGGCGACATGTTCGAAGGCGTCGGCGCCTCGCCCGCGATTGATGTGGATCATGTCGAGCAGTGCAATACCCCAGCCAAAAAAAGGCAGCCATAACAATTCGCGCTTGAACACGAAGCAGAGTTCGCGAGGCATGTAGGAGGGGTAGAACAGCGTTTCCCATGCCGACTGATGCTTCGACAGCAGGATCGCTGGCCCATCGGGCAGGTTGGACATGCCTTGAATTTCCCAGCGGATGCCGAGAATGGCCCGAGCCGCGATCACTTGCCAGCGTGGCCAGGCGACTGTGATCCGGTAGCGAAGCGGTCTGGGAAGCGGCGCCATCAGGAGGCACAGAAACGCCATGGGGACCACGGTCACTGCCTGAAATATCAGGAAGGTGACGGCCCGCGCTGCCCCAAGCGCAGGCGGGGGGGCTGGCATGGGTGAGGCAGGCTCAGCCAACCGAGAGCCTTGAAATGTCGGCAACCCCGTTCATCAGGGCGTGCAGGCGGGCAAGCAGCGCAAGCCGATTGGCGCGCAGCATTGGGTCGTCAACCATGACCATGACTTCATCAAAGAAGCGATCGACGGGCTCGCGGGCTTCGGCGAGCAGGGCAAGCGCAGCACCATAGTCGTGCAGGCCCAGCCGCGCCGAGACCTCGGGCTCGAGTCGCGAAACCGCTTCGCCGAGCGCAACCTCGGCAGGCTCGACGAACCGCGTGGGGTCGGTGGCAGGCGCAGCTTCGGCTCCGGATTTCCGCAACAGATTGCCGATTCGTTTGTTGGCTGCAGCAAGCGCCTGCGCCTGCGGGAGCTGCGAGAACGCGCGTACGGCCTTGAGCCGGTCAGGCACCCGGGCCAGATCTGCCGGGCGCTGTTCGACGACCGATGCAGTTTCCTGGGCGTTGTAGCCCCGTTCGCGCAGGTAACCTGAGAGCCGCTCGTGGAGGAAGGTTTCGAGTTCGACGGGCGCGGGCTTGACGCGATCGCCGAAGGCCGAGAATGCGGCGTTGATGAGGGTAGGCAGGGACAGCGACAGCCGCTTTTCGATCAGGATGCGGATCACGCCCAGCGCATGGCGCCTGAGCGCGAAGGGGTCTTTGTCTCCGGTGGGGAATTGTCCGATTCCGAACATGCCGGCGAGCGTTTCGAGCTTGTCGGCGAGCGCGAGCAGCGTTCCGCACTCGCTTTGCGGCAGCGCATCGCCAGCAAAGCGCGGCTGGTAGTGCTCGACGATCGCCTGAGCAACCTCGGCCGGCTCGCCATCATGGAGCGCGTAGTAGCGGCCCATGACCCCTTGCAGCTCGGGGAACTCGCCCACCATGCCCGTGAGCAGGTCGGCTTTGGCAAGGAGCGCTGCGCGATCGAGCGTCTGCGCCTCGCCACCTGTGAGGCTGGCCAGCGCGCCGGCGATGGCGCGCACGCGCTCGACCCGTTCGGCCTGCGTGCCAAGCTTGGCGTGATAAACAACCGATCCGAGCTGAGCCACGCGCGCGGCAAGCGGCGCCTTGCGATCCTGTTCGAAGAAGAATCGCGCATCGGCCAGTCGGGGACGAATCACCCGCTCATTACCATCGATGATGGCAGAGGGGTCGTCAGCCTCGATATTGGAGACGATCAGGAACCGCGACAGCAGTCGACCTTCAGCATCGAACAGCGGGAAATATTTCTGGTTGGTGCGCATGGTGAGGATCAGGCACTCCTGCGGCACCTGCAGGAACTGCTCCTCGAACTTGCCCGTATAGACCACTGGCCACTCGACCAGCGCTGTGACCTCGTCAAGAAGCGGCTCAACCTGCGCCGCCTCGCCCAGGGAGGCGCCGAGCGCCCGGGCGCGTGCTTCAAGCGCAACCCGGATGCAATCGCGCCGGCGCTCGAATGATGCGAGCACCTTGCCGGGTGACTCGAGCGCCGCTTCATAGCCCAACGCGTCGGTGATGGTGATGGGCCTATCGGACAGAAAACGGTGACCTTCGGTGATCCGGTCGGAGACTAGACCGAGAGCGTGTGCCTCGATCACATGAGCACCATGCAGCACCAGCAGTCGGTGTGCGGGGCGGACGAAGCTCACACTGGTGAGGCCGTCGGCCAGCTGGTACTGCATGACTTTCGGGATGGGGAGCGCAGTGAGCGCGGTGTTGATGAGTGCGGTGATGCATTGCGCGAGCGTGTCGCCTGGTACGGTGCTGCGCCAGTAAAAGCACTCCTGCTTGCCGTCGCTTGCGCGCGTGAGCGCCTCGATGCTTGCGCCCTGGCGCTCAGCCCACTTGAGGAGGGCCTGGGTGGGGGCGCCAGCCGCGTCGAGTCCAACCTTGACCGAGGGGCCTTTCGCTTCGACCGTGCGCTCGGGCGCGTGGGCGAGCACATTGGCGATACGGACGGCCAGTCGGCGCGGCGTGGCGAAGCGCTCGGTGGCCGTGCCCGCGTCGGTGAGGCCCCGCTCGACCAGTGAATTCAGCAGGCTCTGGGAAAAAGCCTCGCTGATACGCGATAGCGCCTTGGGCGGAAGCTCTTCAGTAAAGAGCTCGATCAGCAGCGGTTGGGTCATGGGTCAGGCCGCCTTCGGCTGCGATTTCAGCATGGGGAACCCCAACCGTTCGCGCGAGTCATAAAACGCCTGCGCCACCGCGCGAGCGAGGTTGCGGACGCGACCAATGTAGGCCGCACGCTCGGTGACCGAGATCGCCCCGCGGGCATCGAGCAAATTGAAGGTGTGCGAGCACTTCATGACCATTTCGTAGGCCGGCAGCGCGAGCTGTGCCTCGATGAGCTTGCGGGCCTCGGCTTCGTATTCGCCGAAGTGCCGAAACAGCATGGTCGCGTTCGAATGCTCGAAGTTGTAAGTGGACTGCTCCACCTCGTTCTGGTGGAACACATCGCGGTAGAGGATGTCGTCGGTCCAGCGCAGGTCGAACACGCTTTCCACCCGCTGCAGGTACATGGCAAGACGCTCCAGACCATAGGTGATTTCGCCAGTCACCGGTTGGCATTTGAGCGAGCCCACTTCCTGGAAATAGGTGAACTGCGTGACCTCCATGCCGTTCAGCCAGACCTCCCAGCCCAGGCCCCACGCGCCGAGCGTGGGCGATTCCCAGTCGTCTTCCACAAACCGTACGTCGTTGGACTTGAGATTGATGCCAAGCGCTTCGAGGGACCCCAGGTAGAGCTGCAGGATGTTGGGGGGCGAGGGCTTCAGCACCACCTGGTACTGGTAGTAGTGCTGCAGCCGGTTGGGGTTGTCGCCATAGCGGCCGTCCTTGGGGCGGCGCGAGGGCTGAACATAGGCCGCCCGCCAGGGCTCGGGGCCGATGGCCCGCAGAAACGTAGCGGTGTGAAAGGTGCCGGCGCCTACTTCCATGTCGTAGGGCTGAAGAAGCGCGCAGCCATGACTGTCCCAATATTGCTGGAGCCGGAGAATGGTTTGCTGAAAGGTCTGCATGAAGAGGGGCCGCGGTCGCTGCGAAACCCGTGATTCTAGCGGGTCTCCTCTGCGCGACGGATGGATTCCCGCCGCAGAACCCTTGGGTGAGTCAAGAGTGATTGCGCAGGTCAGCGACGCCGTGCAATCAGAGTTGCCCACGCGAGCAGTGCAAGCGCGGTCAGCCACGCAGGCAGATTGGCCCAGCGTGCGAAGGGTGTGATGCCCTGGGTGGGCGTGATGGTGAGGCGCAGAGCGCCGACCTGTTGGCCCGGTAGCCGGTCAAGCACCACACCCCGATGGTCGATGGCCGCCGTCACGCCCGTATTGGTGGCGCGGAGCATGGGCCGCGCCAGTTCACGGGACCGCATGCGCGCAATCTGCAGGTGCTGCTCCTGGGCATGCGAATCGCCGAACCAGGCAATGTTGCTGACATTGATCAACAGATTGGCGCCCTCCCTCACCTGGCGTGCGAGTTCGTCGCCAAACAGGTCTTCGTAGCAGATGTTGAAAGCAATCAGATGGCCCGCCATATCCAGCATCGGCTGGCTTTCACGTCCGCGACCAAAGTCGCCAAGCGGGATGTTCATCATCGCGACGAACCAGCGAAACCCCCACGGGATGAACTCGCCAAACGGCACCAGATGAGTCTTGTCGTAGCGGCTGACGATCGTGCCCTCCGGGCCGATCACCGCAACGCTGTTGGTGAGGTGCCGGGCATTCTCCTGAGCGACCAGCGGCATGCCGATTGCGACCCTTGATCCTTCGGTGAGCGATCTCCGGATTCGCTCAGTGATTTCAGGCGGCGTCTGGTGCCAGGGAACGGTCCAGGCGGTCTCGGGCAGCACGGTGAGGTGTGCCCGGCCAGGCTGCAGGGCGTCGGCGTAGGCGGCCATGGCGGCGCGCGCACGGGCAGCGTCAAACTTCATGTCCTGCGCGACGTTGCCTTGAATGAGGTCCACATGAAGCGGCGTGGTCGCTGCCGTTTCCGTCGTGGCCGTTTCCCAGCGGGATCGCTCAGCGAGCCACCCGGCCCCGGCAAGCGCGATCGCGATAACGAGCGGCGCCCCGTGCAGCGCGCGGCGGTGCAGCACATCACGGAGCGCGAGCGCGGTGAGCGCGGCGCTCAGACAAGCTGCTGCGCCCACCCCGAAAACGCCCACCAGCGGCGCAAGGCCGCCGAAAGGTCCGTCGGTATGCGCATAACCTGGCGCGACCCACGGAAATCCGGTGAACAGCCATCCGCGCAGCAACTCCGCCAGGGTGAAGGCACCAGCCAGCGCGCAGGCCAATGCCGGCGCGCACAGGCGGTCATCCGGGTGGGCACCGCGAGCCCGGCTGAGCCAGGCAGCAAGTGCGGTGGCGACTGCAGGAAAGATCGACAGATAGAAACAAAAGAGAAGGAGCGCCAGCCCGGCGAGCGGCGCTGGCATGCCGCCATAGCGGTGCATGCTGATGAATAGCCAGCAGACGCCCGCGACAAACCAGCCCAGCCCGAAGGCAAAGCCGATTGCAGCGGACCGGCGTGTGAAGCGGTGCGTTTCGACCTGCGCAGCGGTGAGCGCCGCAAACAGGCCGAAGGCCAACCACTGCAGCCACCAGGCGCCGGCCACCGACAGGGAGAGCGCGTGGACCAGGCCGAGCGCAAGGGCGGCTAGCAGCGCGGGCGTGAAACCGCGCTCAGTTCGCATCGTCCGCGACGGGCGCCGGTGCCGCCGCGGCGGAGCGCTCAACCAGAAACAGGTGCGCCTGACGCGCATCGGCGCGAAGCACCTCAAAGAGCACGCCGCCGATCGTGACCCGCTCGCCGCGGCGGGGCACGCGCCCCAGTCGATCGGTGACCAGTCCGCCGATGGTGTCGAAGCCCTCGTCGGCGATCTCGGTGTGCATCACCTCGTTCACCTGACTGACCGAGGCGAGCGCACGCACGCGATAACGCTGACCGCTCGCACCAGGCTCAACGGGCACAACATGATCGGACTCCTCGTCGAAATCGAACTCGTCTTCGATGTCGCCTACGATTTGTTCGAGCACATCTTCGATCGTGATGAGGCCCGCCGATCCGCCGTATTCATCGACAACGATCGCCAGGTGGTGTCGGCCGGCGCGAAACTCGTGCAGCAGCACGTTGAGTCGCTTGGACTCCGGCACAAACACAGGCGGGCGCAACAGATCGCGGATATCGGCGGCAGGG
Source organism: Bordetella parapertussis (assembly GCA_945872335.1). GTDB lineage: Bacteria > Pseudomonadota > Gammaproteobacteria > Burkholderiales > Burkholderiaceae_E > SYIM01. Next base: position 19,580 of record CAMBZS010000021.1, read on the forward strand.
TCGATTTGCAGGCGCAGAAGATCTTTTGCGTGCAGGATGCCGATCACGCGATCGCGATCGCCATCGACCACCGGAAAGCGCGAATGCGCTGTTTTCACGACGCGCGGCAGGAACTGCTCAGGGGTTTCGCGGATCTCGATCACTTCCATCTGTGCGCGCTGCACCATGATGTCGCGCACCGACAGCTGTGAAACCTGAAGCACGCCCTCGATCATGGACAATGCCTCGGCATCAAACAGAAAACGTTCGTGCGCGCGGCGAAGGAGTTCAATCAGTTCGTGTCGATCGTCCGGCGTGCGTAACAGCATCGCGGACAGGCGTTCGATGAAGGTTCGTTTTCGTTCACCTGCCGGCAGGGGGTCTAACATGGATCCGATGGGTTGTTGTGACGCTCAGAGCATACACCGGCAACCCGGTGCTTTCCATGACTGCCCTACAGGGGCTCGGCATAGGGGTCAGGGATCCGGAAGCGTCGAAGGGCGAGGCTCTCGAGGCACTGCATGCGACGGGCGTCTTCATCCTGCTCATGGTCGTGCCCCTGCGCGTGCAGCACGCCATGGATCACCAGATGCGCAAGGCGCCACGCGAGCGGCCAGCCCGCGCGGCGGGCCTGTTCGCGCAATACCGGCACGCAGAGCACGATGTCGGCCTGAAGACGGGGGGTTGGTTTGCCTGACAAACGAACCCGGGTGGGCGGCCCGGTGTGCTCGTAGACGAAGGTGAGCACGTCGGGGGCGTAGCTGCGCTTGCGATACCCCGCATTCAGCGCGCAGGCCTCGGCTCGGTTGACGAACCGCAAGGTGAGGTCGGCATCGTTTGCAAGCACCGCCAGCACCCAGCGACGAAGCTGCGCGCGGGAGGCGGGCAGGGCGGTCACCCCGGAACCCGTTTGAAGCGTGAGCGTGAGCGATGCAGCAGCCACGCGTGCACGCTGCAGCGGCTTCCTAGCGCGTGGCAGCGGGAGCGTGCTTTTCATAAGCCTCGACGATGCGGGCCACCAGCGGGTGACGCACCACGTCGGTGCTGTCGAAGTGTGTGAAGGCGAGGCCGCGCACACCAGCGAGCACGCGGCGGGCTTCGATCAGACCGGATGCCTGGCCCTTGGGCAGATCGATCTGTGTGGCGTCGCCCGTGACCACCGCCTTCGATCCGAACCCAATGCGGGTGAGAAACATCTTCATCTGCTCTGGGGTGGTGTTCTGGGCCTCATCGAGAATGATGAAGGCGTGGTTGAGTGTTCGGCCACGCATGTAGGCAAGTGGCGCAATTTCAATGGCCTGCTTCTCGAACATACGCGCGGTGCGCTCAAACCCGAGCAGGTCGTAGAGTGCGTCGTAAAGCGGCCGCAGATAGGGGTCGACTTTCTGCGACAGGTCACCCGGCAGAAAGCCCAGGCGCTCGCCCGCTTCCACCGCGGGCCGTGTGAGCACGATGCGCTTGACCGCGTCGCGCTCAAGCGCATCGACGGCACACGCCACCGCGAGATAGGTCTTGCCTGTTCCTGCGGGCCCGATACCGAAACACACGTCATGCGCGAGGATGTTGCGCAGGTACTCGCGCTGCCTGGGGGTGCGACCCTGAAGATCAGTGCGGCGGGTGTGTAGAACCGGTGAGTCGTCGGGGCCGGCAGCCTCGGTGCCCGCTTCTGCCGCACTGGCGCGGCCGCGAAGCTCGACTAAACCAAGTTGAATGTCGTCCAGTGACAGTACGGCCCCCGACAGCCCGTGGAAATGCATGATCGCGTCGCGTGCCTGACGGTTGGCGGCGCCCGAGCCTTCAACGGTGAAGTGCGCATGGCGGCGGCTCACCTGCACACCGTAGGCGGCAGCAATTTGCGCGAGGTTGGCATCGAGCGGGCCACACAGGTTGGCCAGGCGCTGGTTGTCACCTGTGGCTTCGGTATCGCCGAGATCGAATTCGAGCCTCGCGTCGCGCCGTCCGCGTGCTGCACCAGCACCCCGCGGGGTCAGGGCCTCAGTCATGGATGATCACATCCCCACGCAGCGAGTGCGGGAACGCCGTGGTGATCCGGACATCCACGAACTGGCCAAGCAGACGGTCGGGCCCGGGGAAATTGACGATGCGGTTATTGGAGGTGCGTCCGCTTAGCTCGGTAGCGTCTTTTTTGGCGTGGCCCTCTACCAGCACCCGCTCAACGCCACCCACCATGGCTGCGCTGATCGCGCGGGCCTGGGTGTCGATCTGGGCCTGCAGTCGCTGTAGGCGTGCGAGCTTGATCGCCTGCGCGGTGTCGTCGGGCAGGTCGGCAGCGGGCGTGCCGGGGCGCGCGCTGAAGACGAACGAAAACGACGCGTCAAAGCCAATGTCTTCCACCAGCCGCATGGTCTGTTCGAAATCGGCTTCGGTCTCGCCAGGAAAACCGATGATGAAATCGGAAGACAGGCAAACCTCGGGACGCGCCACCCGAAGCTTCCGGATGATGGACTTGTATTCGAGCGCGGTGTAACCCCGTTTCATGGCGGTAAGGATACGGTCAGAGCCCGACTGAACCGGTAGATGAACCTGGGTGGCGAGCTTGTCGATCGCGCCGTGGGCATTGATCAGGCGCTGCGAGAACTCGCGCGGATGCGAGGTGGTGTAGCGGATGCGCTCGATGCCTGGGATGTCTGCGACATATTCCAGCAGCAGTGCGAAGTCGGCCTTCTCAGCGGTATCGCCCATCGGCCCCAGGTAGGCGTTCACGTTTTGGCCCAGCAGCGTGATTTCGCGCACCCCCTGGTCGGCGAGGCCGGCCACCTCGGTGAGCACATCATCAAAGGGGCGGGAGACCTCCTCGCCGCGCGTGTAGGGCACCACACAGAAGCTGCAGTATTTGCTGCAGCCTTCCATGATGGAGACGAAGGCGGTGGCGCCGTCGGTCCGGGCCGGTGGCAGGTGATCGAATTTCTCGATTTCAGGAAAGCTGATGTCGACCTGTGAGCGGCCGGTCTGCGCGCGCGCTCGGAGCAACTGCGGCAGCCGATGCAGGGTCTGAGGCCCGAACACCACGTCGACAAACGGCACCCGGGCAACGATGTTGGCGCCTTCCTGGCTCGCCACACAGCCGCCAACGCCCACCACCAGGCCGGGCCGCTCGAGTTTGAGCGCGCGCAAACGGCCCAGGTCGGAGAACACCTTTTCCTGGGCTTTTTCGCGGACCGAACAGGTGTTGAAGAGGATGATGTCGGCCTCTTCGAGCCGATCGGTGAGGACGGCGCCTTCGCTTTCGGCAAGCACTTCAGCCATTTTGTCCGAGTCGTACTCGTTCATTTGGCAGCCGAAGGTGCGGATGTGGAGTTTGCGTTTCATCTGTGGCATTTTACCGGCGGCTTGGGCCCTCGAGCCAAAACACCCCGCCAATTCGCCCGGAGTCGGTCAATGAACGAAAGATTTCTGCAGGACAAGGTCGTGCTGGTCACCGGGGCTGGCGGCGGAATTGGCCGCGAGCTCGCGCTGGCCCTGGCAGCCGAAGGCGCCAGCGTGCTGGTCAATGATCTGGGTTCCAGCGTGGCGGGCGAAGGCCAGGATCGCTCGCGGGCCCAGGCCGTGGTGGACGAGATTCGGGCGGCCGGTGGCGAGGCGAGCGCCAATGGCGATAGCGTGGCCGACTGGGCGGCTGCGCATCGCATGGTTGAACAGGCGCTCGATACCTTCGGGCGGATCGACGCCGTGATCAACAACGCTGGCATTTTGCGTGACCGCTTCTTCCATAATATGAGTGCCGACGAATGGCGGACGGTGATTGATGTTCATCTGAACGGTACGTTTTATGTTTCGCGCGCGGCTGCTTCCCATTTCAAAGCGCAGCAGTCGGGCGCCTACATTCACATGACATCCACGTCGGGCTTGATCGGCAACCTCGGCCAGGCCAATTATTCGGCAGCAAAGCTTGGCATCGTTGCGCTGTCCAAGTCGATCGCGTTGGACATGGCGAAGTTCGGAGTCCGATCAAACTGCATCTCGCCGTTTGCTTACAGCCGCATGATTGGATCGATTCCCACCGATACCCCTGAGCAGCAGGCCCGGGTGGAGCGCTTGCAGCGCATGCAGACCCACCAGATTGCGCCGCTCGCGGTCTACCTTGCAAGCGAGGCCGGGCGTGAGGTGAGCGGCCAGATTTTTGCAGTGCGGGCCAATGAAATTTTCTTGATCAGCCAGAACCGGCCGATTCGTAGCCTGCATCGCGGCGAGGGCTGGACCGCGCAGAGCATCGCCGAACACGCGATGCCCGCGCTTCGGGCGTCGTTTTATCCGCTCGAGCGTTCGCCGGACGTGTTCAGTTGGGATCCGGTCTGACGGCGGGCATGCCCAGGCGCGGCCGCCCGGGCGGCGCTTACTGACAGCGATGCATGACCTGGCTGCCGTTACCGTAGAAATGGCGAAGCCATTTGGTGTCATTACCGAAGAAGGCGAGCAGATCTCGTTCGCCGCCCATCATTTGCGCGCCGACCCAGACAAGAATGCCATCGCTATCAACCTGATCGCGCTTGACGCGGAATCGTGACCCCCCATCAGGATCACCGCTTCGAAAGAGTTTCTGCTTCGGGTCGTAACTCACCCAGTAGCTCTTGCCCTGGTGCTGACAGGTCATACGCACTTCCTGCGCGGCAGCGTCCATCGGACAAAGCGCAATTACCGCGGCCGCGAGCAGGCCAGGCCGCAACCCGCCCCACACGCTATGACGGGAAGCAGCGGGGCGTCGCATCACGGGCCGCCAGTTACTGGGCTGCCATCGACCTGCGGGCAAGATCCTGTCCCAGTCCAAGGAAAGTTTTGTTGTAGACCGTGACGCTTTTGCCGCCGATCGTGACCGCATAGCGGTTGTTCGCGGGGTCGGCATTTCCTGCGACAGGGAAGCTGACCTGCATCGAAGCGCCACCGACCTCGACGACGCCGTACATGCCGTTTGTGGCGTTGGCGCACTCCGCAAGCGGATCGGGGTTGACCTTGAAGTAGCGGCAGTAGTGGTCATTCAGATTGATCCAGCTCCAGACTCCTTCCTCGCTGTTGCCGTCACTGGTGCGAACCTCTTCGGCGGTGAACGTGCGGTTGGCGGGTGCGCCGGAATCTGTCTTGGCCTGATTCGTGATGTAGGTCTTGATAAGTGCATAGAAATTATCGACTGCAGCCTTGCCGTGTTTTGCTTCGGCCTCGCGCATGCCTGCAGTGGCGAGAAGATCAACCTTCACATTCTGGGTTGTGGCAAGCCAATTCGCGTTGTTTTTGTAGTCGGTGTGCAGCTTGGTGAAAAGAGGCCCGATCACCTTGGTATTGACCTCACCCGGGTTGGCTGTGCCGACAAAATCGTCAATGCCGTTTTCGTCATCGCCTCGCTCCAGCGTGGTAAGCCAGGTGACCTGGGGATACGCGCCATTGCCGTTCGCGGTGATCTGGTAGAGCGAAAGCCGCGTGCCACTGCTTCCCGCATCAATCACGATGCGGTATTCGTCCGTGACCTGGCAATCAGTACAACCCGGCTTTCCGTACCTTTGCAAGAGATAGCCTCGGGTCCAGGTGAGCACCGTGGCGCCATTCTGCTCGGAGCTCACGGTGCGCGCGAAGGCCGAGCCGTTGTTACGAAATAGGCCGCTGTTACCAAAGAGCATGGTGTTGACGTAGGTGGAATTGGCGCATTGGTTGCGCTGGAATTTTGATGAGGCATCGGGGCCCGCCAGCCCGAGCTTGGTGAGCATCGAACTCCAGGCGGAGGGGCCCGAGCAATGGGTGTCGAGCGCCTGACGAAGGCCGGCGGGGGTGAGGGTGACATTCCAGACGGGATCGAATCTCAGTGCGAAATGCGCCCCGTCGATGCCCACAAAGGATGCCCGGCTCTGGGTGGTGTCAGGAATGGCGCCGTTGGTGACGATCGCTGTGCTGATCACCCGCTCATAGCGCGACGAGCACAGCGTGTAGTTGTAATCGCCGGTTGCGCCCAGCGTACGGGCTGGATCCATCAGGGCGAGATCTGCCGCCATGCCGGACGGATAGCAATGCTCGATTGATGGTGTGACCGAGTCGCTGCAACCCGACACCAAGAGGGTCAGCGCAGCAAAAATCGAGGTAAGAAATGTTCTCATCGATATTCTTTCGAAAATGGAGGGCAGTGTGGTTAGACAGGTGCCGGTGGTTCGCATTTGAGCATAGTGCCCGCCCATTCGCACCTCCAATGTTCACCGGTTGACCTGTCATAAGCTCTTTACCCTGCGCATCGCTACAGTGCCGCGTCGTACTGCAACCGGACCACTCGCGACAGGTAATGGGATCCCCACCGCTCGACCCTCGGTTTACTCTGCATGGCGATAGCCCGGCCATCCGGTCGTTACTCAGAACCATCGACCGCGTTGCCGAGTCCGATGCACCCGTACTGATCGTGGGCGAGACAGGGACCGGGAAGGAGCTGGTTGCCCGCGCGATTCATCAGCGTTCGCGCCGCGCTGCCGGGGCATTGGTCGCGGTCAACTGCGGGGCGATCGCCCCGACACTCATCCAGTCCGAATTGTTCGGCCACGAGCGGTATGCCTACACCGGCGCGGGGCAACGCAGGATTGGCAGCTTTGAGGCGGCGCATGGCGGGGCCCTCTTTCTCGATGAAATCGGGGAGCTGCCGCTCGCGCTGCAACCGGCGCTGCTGCGCGTGTTACAAGACCGGCTCGTCACCCGGCTGGGTGCAAGCACACCGGTCCCGGTTGATTTCCGCCTGCTTGCGGCCACGCATGTCAATCTCGAGCAGGCGATCATTGACGGACGATTCCGAGAGGATCTCTACTACCGGATCAACGTGCTCGTTCTTCAGGTGCCGCCTTTGCGAGACCGGGGAGATGACCTGCTGGTGCTCGCTGAGAGTTTCCTCAGTCGTTTTGGCGCGGACCGCCGGGGGCCCCCCGTGAGGGGTTTCACGCCCGATGCGGTGCTGGCCATGCAGCGGCATCGCTGGCCGGGCAATGTTCGAGAGCTGATGAACTGCGTGCAGCGCGCAGTGGTGCTCACCGAAGGCGTCTGGATCGATGCTGCTGCGCTGGGTCTCCAAAGAAGTCAGGCTGCGCAGCGCCCGCTTAATCTGGCCCAGGCGCGCGAGGCGTTCGAGCGCGAGCTGGTCCGCGAGACCTTGCGCCTGCATGGACGACGAATCGCGCCTGCCGCCCGGCAACTGGGCGTGTCGCGTGTGACCCTTTACCGGATTGTTGCGCGTCTCAAGCTTGCCGGGGATTTACCCCCCGAGGAGGCCGCGCGCCTGCTCGAAGCGGGCGAACAATCCGGGCTGCTGGATGCTTCCGCCGCTGATCTGTCCTCAGCACCGACAGCCGGCGCCACAGGTGTATCGGATCCGAACCACGACCGTATCGGGCGCTGAACACCGGGCCCTTGCGTTCGGACAAGAGGGCCGGGTCGTTGCCTGACAAATCAATGCCCTGCCACGATGGCACAGGACTTGCCGGTGGTTATCCACCGGGCGTGTCGCGGGCCACAGGCCGCGCCGATGACCGGCTTTCTCAAATCAAACTTTTGGAGCAAGACCATGGCTTTCGACAAGACCTACATCCTCTCGGCGAGCAACAACATCTGGAAGGACGTGGTGGCTGGCGCGAGCTCGCGTGTCTACGCGGGTGGCGGCAACGACTCGATCTACGGCCGCGACGGTGATGATGAACTCAATGGAGAGGACGGTGCCGATCGGTTGTTCGGCGAAATCGGCTACGACACCCTCAACGGCGGGGTGGGTAACGACACCCTGAGTGGCGGCGAGGACGACGACGTATTGAACGGCGATGAAGGTGATGACAGTCTTGCCGGCGATCAGGGTGATGATTCTCTGAACGGTGGTGAAGGCAACGATGTGCTGGCCGGTGGCGACGGCGACGATGTGATGAGTGGTGGCGACGATGATGACACCCTCACCGGTGGAACCGGCGCGGACCAGCTCGCGGGCGACGCCGGTTCGGATCGGCTGTCAGGCGGCGGGGGCGCGGATACCGCCTCGGGCGGCGCAGGTGAAGACACGCTCAATGGCGACGCCGGTGATGATGTGTTGAACGGCGGTGGCGACGATGACACCCTCAACGGCGGCACGGGCAACGACACCCTCCGCGGCGACGATGGCAGCGACAGTCTGAATGGCGGTGACGGCGCGGACATGCTGGCTGGCGGTACCGGCAACGACACGCTGCTCGGCTCAACCGGTGACGACGAGCTCGATGGTGGCGATGGGGGTGACAGTCTGGATGGTGGTGACGGAAACGACACCCTGATGGGCGGCAATGACAACGATGTGATGTATGGCGGTGCGGGTGACGATCTTCAGGATGGAGGCAAAGGCAATGATCTGGTGATCGACAACGGTGGCTATGACACGTTGTCTGGCGGCTCAGGCAACGACACGGTACGCGGCGG
>CAMBZS010000022.1 GCA_945872335.1 Bordetella parapertussis
GCTGCTCGCCCGGCCCGATTTCCCCGCCAACGACATCCCGGGCCTGATCGCAGCAGCCAAGGCGCAGCCTGGCAAGTTCAACTTCGGTTCAGCCGGAATCGGCGCGGGCAATCACATCGTGATGGAGATGTTGCTCGACGCGACAGGCATGCGGATGGTGCATGTGCCGCATCGAGACAGCGCGCTGTCGGTCGTGACAGGCGAATCGGATCTGTCGATGGTGCCCGCCACTACCGCGGTACCCCTCGTGGCAAGTGGAAAGGGAAAGCCCCTTGGCGTCACGCTCCCGCAGCGACTTGTTGCACTTCCCAATGTGCCGGCCATTGCCGAGACCGTTCCGGGCTATTCGGGCGATGCCTGGCACGGTCTGCTCGCGCCGGCAGGTACGCCGCCCGAGGTGGTGTCGCGACTGGCAGCCGAAACCGCCAAGGTGCTGGAGATGCCCGATGTTCGCAAACGCCTGACCGACATCGGCCTCACGCCGATCGGAGACACGCCGTCGCAGTTTGCCGCCACGGTCAAGTCCGACTTCGACCGCTGGGGAGCCGCCATCCGTAAAGCCAACATCAAACTCGACTGACCATGAAACTGGTGACCTTTGAAACCGCTGGCGGTGCGCGACGGGTGGGCGCGGTGGTGGGCGACCACAACGAGCGGGTGATCGACCTCACTGCCGCGGCCTCGGCCACACCGCAGGCTGCCTTGTTCGCCGACATGCTGAGCCTGATCGATGGCGGTGAGTCTGCGCTTGATCAGGCGAGAGGTCTCATTCGCGCAGCGCGCCAGACGCTTGCCGTGCCCGAAGTGAGGCTGCTCTCGCCCATTCCTGTGCCGCGACGGCTTCGCGACTTTCTGAGCTTCGAACTGCATGTACGGCAGTCGCGTGCCAACCGCCACCTGTTCGGCATTGAGACCGAACCCCGGGATCCAGCGAAAATCCAGATCCCGAAGGTCTGGTACGAGCGACCCATCTACTACAAGAGCAATTGCTTCAGCGTCGTGGGACCCGAGGCCGACATTCACTGGCCGTCCTATTCGGTCACGGTCGACTATGAGCTGGAGGTGGCGCTGGTGGTGGGACGGCAAGGAAAAAATCTGACCCTTGACACCGCACCGCAGCATGTCTTCGGTTATTGCATCTTCAATGATTTTTCCGCACGCGATGTTCAGTACACGGAAATGCCGGGATCGCTGGGCCCCTCGAAAGGTAAAGATTTTGATACCGGCAATGCGCTTGGACCCTGGATTGCCACCGCTGACGAGGTCGATCCCCAGAATCTCACCATGATCGCGCGGGTCAATGGCGAGGAGTGGTCGCGCGGACACTCGAGCACCATGCATCACCCGTTTGCGAAGCTGCTCGCCTATGCGTCGCTCGAGGAAACCGTGTATCCGGGCGAGGTACTGGGATCGGGCACGGTGGGCGGCGGCTGCGGTAATGAACTCGGACGGTTCATGAAGCACGGTGATGTCATCGAACTCGAAGTCAGTGGACTCGGCGTGCTTCGCAACCGCATCGTGGCGCCGCATGTGCCGCGGCCGCCTTCGTTTCCGATCCGAATTTCCTGATCGTTCACTGACGCTTTCTGATCCCCTTCCACTGCACGTTACGCCTTCACAGGACCGAGTCATGCCTGCTTCATTGCCACTGCCGCGCGTCATTGTCACCGGCCATACCGATGAGGGCCGCTCCACCTTCATCTCGGATGGCGCGCCGCATCGCGTAAGAACCGTGGAAGAACGGCCAGGCTATCGGGTCAGCAATCTGTGGGCGCTGTTTGATTCACCCGCCGCCATCAATGATCCGGACCGGGTGGCCGAGGTGGCAGGGCTCGCGCCGCCACCGCGGGGTAGCCTCATCCGCGTCATTGATTACCCGCCCGAGCCTGCAGATCCGGTGGAACGCAAGCGCATGTTCGAGGCGATGTTCTCAAAGCTCTTTCCAGACGGACGGCACCTGCCGCCCGATGCGGTGCATCCCGGCATGCACACCACCGAATCGGTGGACTACGCCATCGTGCTGAAGGGCGAGATCTATGCAGTCATGGAAGAGGGAGAGAAACTGATGCGGGCGGGCGATGTGCTGATTCAGCGGGGCACGGCCCACGCCTGGAGCAATCGGTCCAATGAATTCGCCCGAATCTGCTTCGTGCTGATTGACGGCAAGCGCTAGACCTCAATCGATCTTGATCTGCGCGGCACGAATGACCTGAGCCCAGCGGTCGGCGTCATCTTTCATCCAAGCCCGCATTTCGGCAGGTGTATTGCCGACCGGATTCGCCCCGGCGTCGGCGAAGCGCTTGGCCATCTCAGGCGTCTTCAGGATGTCGGCAATGGTCTGCGACAGCTTGCCAGTGATGGCGACGGGCGTATTGGGCGGGGCCACGATTCCGAACCACGTGACCGCAACCACCCCCGGCACCTGCTCTGCGAGCGCAGGGATGTCAGCCAGACCGGGCAAGCGCGATTCGCTGGTGACCGCAAGCATGCGGAGCTTGCCCTGGCGAACATGGTTCTGACCTGCGAGCACGTTGCCAAACATGACCTGCACATGACCGGCTAGAAGGTCGGTCACGGCGGGCGCGTCACCCTTGTAGGGGACATGGGTGATCTTGAGGCCGGTTCTGAGCTTGAAGAGTTCAGCGGTGAGGTGCGCTGTGGAGCCATTGCCCTGAGAGGCGTAACTCAACTTGTCGGGATTGGCTTTCAGATAATCGAGAAACTCTCGCAGCGTGGTGGCGGGCACCGAAGGATGCACCAGGAGCGCGTTGGACGAGGTGGCCATGACGGTGACCGGCTCAAATCGGGTGGGGTCATGATTGAGCTTGGGGTACAGGCTGGGGTTCACCGTGAGCGAGGGCGGAGGCGCCGCAAGGAATACGCTGCCGTCGGGCTCGGACTTGAAAACATGCTCCGCGCCGATATTGCCGGCAGCGCCCGGGCGATTTTCAACCACCACGGGTTGTCCAAGCCGCGACACCAGCGCTTCGGCAAGCATGCGGGGGAGCGCATCTGCGGCGCCCCCCGGGGGGTTGGGAACCACCAGGCGAATCGGCCGAGTGGGCCAGGTTTGGGCGCTGGCGGCGGTGGTGGCAAGCATGGGTAACAGGGCGAACACGCCCCACGCGAGTCCTGACAGCGTGGCGAGCCGGATGCGCTTTGCAGCAGGACGATTGGAAGGTTGGTCGGCAGACGTGCAGAACATGGGCCTCTCCGGAATCGGGGATTAGATGGGAATGATCATCAGCGTTTCAACCGCACGCGAATCGAAGGTCATCAGCCGATGCGCAAAGCGCGGCTCGGGACCGTTGACATCGATCAGATCGTCGCTTCGTCCACCGGCAAAGAAGATCGTGTCGCCAGTGGTGACCAGCGTGCGGAACACTGCAAAAGAGGATCGCACCTGGAGTAGCCGAGCCTCGGTTTGCCCGACGACCTGGATGGCTGACACCACATGTCGGTAGTGCTGGGGCTGGTAGATGTTGGCCACGCGCATCGACCGGATCCGGTCGCGTAACTGGGCAGCGCTGTGAGTGTCGATGATGGCAAGCGGCAGGCCACGATCGGCGTTGAAGCGCGACCGGACGGTATAGCGACCGTCTTCGCGCATCAGTTCAGCGATGCGCTCGACGCGATCGTCATCAATGGCGTGTGCCCAATCAGCGATCAGCCATGACACCGTGTTGATGTGCGTACTGTGCAGGGCAAGGTCCATCTTCAAAGCCCCATGTCCTGTCGATACACGTTCCAGAAGTTCCGGATTGCGCGTTCGGAGAGTTTGCTCGAGCCACCGCTTTCGAGTGTCTTGCCGCCCATCTCGATGAAGGATGCGCCGTCCTCACCGTCGGCAAACGCCCGCTGCATCATCTCGCAGACCGCAGCGTCTTCCACCGAGACCAGGCCTGCCGAGCCAGCCAGGTTGGTCTGATTGAGCCGGACGCGCGTGGTCGCCTCGTCGTCGTCGGCAAAGCCGAGGTAAGTCCAGACCAGATCGCATTGCCGAACGCCGCGCGGAATCAGTTGCCGGGTGGCGAGGCTATTGGCGATCTGGTGCAGCACGAACGAAGGATAGGCATTGAGGATCTGTACGCTGATGCCGTCGCCAAATTCGTCGCGCCAGCGAAGAATGGAGGGATCCTCCAGTTTCATCTGCTCATTGTGCGAGCGCAACTGGCTTGCGGTGCTCTCATAGTCACCCGATTTTTTCTCGGTACCGGCTTTGGTGTAGAAGTAGACATGACGACCCGCGGCATCAAGGGTCATGGCCGATTCCTGCGACTGCCGGGATAAACCGAACGTGCCATAGAAGGTGTGCAGAATGTTCGCGTGGTAGGAGTCCCGCGGATTCTCGTGATAGGTCTTCCAGTTTGCGTGAATGCGTTGCGTGTCGTAGCCCAGCACCTTGAGCGGACGGTTCAGCACGCGGCGAATGCCTGGCGCGACTTCGCCCAGCCAATCGGCGAGCGGTTCGAGGTCGTCGTGGAAGCTCGCAAACACCAGCCCGCACAGGGTGTCGACCCGAAGCTTTCGCAGACCGTGCTTCGCCTTGTCGAAATCCGCAGGCAGACCGCCCTCACCACGGAGCCCCTGGCTGAAGGCGGCGTGGCTGAGATCGCCCGCAAGCGTGTAGCTCCACGCGTGATAAACACAGTAGAGCCTGGAAGCTTTCCCAAAGGGCTCACGGCAGATCAGATTGCCACGGTGGGCGCAGCGATTCACCACTACATGGAGGCTGCCGTCTTCCGCGCGGGCCAGCACGACGGGTGTGTCGCCGATGAAGGTGGTTTTGAAGGTGCCGGGCCCGGGCACCTCGACTTCCAGGCCAACATAGTGCCAGGCGCGCCCACGAAAGATGCGTTGCTGCTCGAGCGCATAGATATCGGCGTCGGTATATACCCAATACGGCGCACGCCGATACCCCTCTTCAGGCCAGAGGCGAGGAGAGGCAGCGTACCCGAGGCGGGTGGACGGCGTAGCCTGCGCGGGCGGTGGCGGGGGGGCTGGGATCTGCATGGGTCAGGCTGGTCTGGAATGGGTTAAGGTAAGCGATGGTAAGGCCTGTCGGGCGATCTTGGTGTCAGTGCTCGTCGGACTCCACCGGGCCACGCGGCCGGGCAGGCTGTTCGCGAAGCTTGCGTCGCTTGTCCTCCTCGGTGCGCGGTCGATAAAGGGGCGTACGCACCGCGCGGGCAACCGGATTTCGAGGACGACGGGCAGTACCTGGGCGCTTCATGATCAGGCGACTTCAGCCGTCGGGCGCGTGTCGGACCGGAGCACACGGCCCAGGGCCTGAGCGTCAATCACGATTCGTCGATCGCCCAGGCGTCGTGTCAATCGGATCCGATCGAAAAATTCCAGCACATCAATCCCCAAATTGCGTCCGATACCCGTCGCGCGACTGAAATCACCGGCCCGTAATTCGCCTGTTGCGGCAATTGAAATGGCTGCGGCGGCCAGTGCTTCGATCTGGGGCACCGCAAGGTAGCGTTGCGGCGTGATCGCCACAGCGTAGCCCTGCAGGGCGAGGCGGTCGAGGGCAAGGCGAAGCGCTACCAACGGCATGCCCAGCAGCTCAATCAGTTCGTGTATTGAGCGTGAGCGTCGCTCGGCGAGCATGGGCAGGGCGCGCAAACGGAAGGCGAGGTCAGCCGCACTGGGTAATGGCACATGGCCTGGACTGAAGATCCGATCGCCGTGTCGAATCAACGCCCCCGCTGCCTGGAGCGCGGACAGTGCAACAGCCGCATAGTGCCGCCTGTCGCGCCGCTTGAGCGTTCCCACCAGTGCGGTCCACTCTATTCCCAGGCTTTCCGGATTCTGCTTCTGCCACGTCTCGACCTCGGTCAGCAACATGCCTCGAATCTCGTCGAGTCGGGTCTGATCGAAGAGCATGTTGACCTGGGTTTGCCGAACCATGGCGGCGCCGGCGCTCAGCCAGCAGTCGTTTGCCGCCGCATGGGTCAGGGCCCAGGCCGCAGCAAACCGCTCCGGTGCGATACCGCCAGGCAATCGGGCGAGTGCCGAGGCGAGCCAGGACGCTGGCGATGCCAGGCTGACACCTTTCAACCATTCCGCCTGGGCAGAACGACGCAGTCCGTCCGTGGCATCAACGGGCCAAACGACCTCGGCCATGCCCAGCGTACGCGACCCATCGCTGCTACGAAGGATCCATCGATCACCCACCACGGCACTCACTGGCTGTGAAAGCAGGAGTCGGACCCACGCGGGTTGAGGGCCGTCCGCCTGTGGAGGGGCAGAGAATGCGGAGACTCGCGCATTGAATCGGGCAGTTCCCGCATAGACCCGAATGTCGGCGAGTAGGCGGATTGATTGATGGGTCCCGCCGCCTTGAACCGGTTCGCACCCTGTGGGCGACGATGCGCGCTTGCCGGCAAGCGCGCCCGACCCATGCACTTTGACATCGACGACGCGGACCGGATGATGCAACTCGCTCGACACGATCCAATCGCCCCGCCCGGCCGACTGGCGGTCGATTCCAGAGCCCGCCAGGTTGATGGCGCATCGTGAACCTGAGCGCGCTTCACCGACCGCCTGACCGGCCACCTGAAGCCCCCGCACACGGGCGGCTTGACCCGACGGACTCACCCGCACGGTATCACCGACCCTCAGCACGCCGGAGATCAGGAGGCCGGTGACCACCAAACCGTCGCCCGAGGCGATAAAGCTTTTGTCCACGCAGAGTCGTGCGGTGTGTTCAGTCTTCGGTTCGGTGTCCGGCTCAGTCCGGCGCTGCTCAATCAATGCGAGGACTTCAATTCGACTGGTGAGGAGGGCGATACCGGCTCCGGTGTGTGCGCTGACCGGGATCACCTCGGCATTGATCGCTTCGCTGGTCAGCCAGGTCTGGACCGAGGCAATACGGTGGGCGAGTTGAGCCGCATCGAGAAGATCGGATTTGGTGAGGGCGACTACCCAATTCCGGACACCCATCAAACTCAGGATCTCCGCGTGTTCACGCGTCTGCGGCATGACGCCGTCGTCAGCGGCGACCACGAGCAGCGCCGCGCGCGCGCCCTGAATGCCTGCCAGCATATTTCCGATGTATCGCTCATGGCCGGGAACGTCGACGAACGACACCAGTGGCTGATCGTCGGTTTTGGCGCGGCGCCAATGAGCAAACCCTGCTTCGATGGAGATTCCGCGTTGGCGCTCTTCCGGCAGCCGATCCGTTTCGATGCCGGTCAGCGCGCGGACGAGCGCTGTTTTTCCGTGATCGATATGACCGGCAACCGCAATGATCAGGCTCATGGCTTCTCGCAAACCCCGTACCGTCCCTCAAGCCGACAAAGGCGCTCTGCTAATCCTTGAGGGTTTGCGGCAGCCACAGGGCAAGCTCCGGCCACACCGCGAGGACGGCGATCATGAGGAGCATCAGGAGCACATAAGGAAATGAGCCCGCCGACACATCGGAAAATTTTGCCCCACCCGAGATGCCATGAATGGTGAAGAGGTTGAGCCCCACTGGCGGCGTGATCTGACCGACTTCGATAATGACCACCATCACCACGCCGAACCAGACCAGATCGAACTCCATGAACTTGATGACTGGCAGCAGCACCGGAAGCGTCATGTACATCATGGAGAGGCCGTCGACAAAGCAGCCGAGTACCAGATAGAGGAACATAACAGCGGTAAAGAACGCCCACTTTGACAGACCTAGCGCGAGCATCCATTCGCTCACCTCGCGGCTCACGCCTGAAAAGGTGAGGGCGGTGGAAAGAATCTGAGCCCCGATGATCACCAGCGAGACCATGCAGGTTGTTTTGACTGTTGCGGTCAGCGCTTCCCTGAACATTGTCCAGGTGAGTCGGCGATAGGCGGCTGCCAGAACAATGGCGCCCAGCGCGCCGACCGCGGAGGCTTCGGTCGGCGTGGTGAACCCGCCGTAAATGCCGCCCAGCACCACCAGCAGTAGCGCGACGATGGGGATGAGATGCAGTACCGCCCGCCGGCGCTCGGCGGTGGGCATTCGGTTCGCCGTGGGGGGGGCAACCGAGGGATTCACCATCACGAGAACAGCGATGTACACGATGAAAAAACCGGTCATCACCAGGCCGGGCAACACTGCTGCGACAAACAGCTGGGTGATTGATTCGTCGACCAGTGCGCCGTAGAGCACAAGCACGATGCTGGGGGGAATGAGAATGCCCAGCGTGCCGCCAGCGGCAAGCGAGCCCAGCAGCGCCCGGTCGTTGTAGCCCGCCTTGCGAAGCTCTGGAATGGCCACAGTGCCTACGCTTGCGGCGGTGGCTACGCTGGATCCACTGACTGCCGAGAACACCGCGCAGCTCGCGATGTTGGCGTGCAACAGCCCCCCAGGCAGACGCCCGAGCAGGGCAACCACGCCAGCATAGAACTTCGAACTCACGCCACTGCGCAGGATGATTTCCCCCATCAGCAGGAACATCGGGATGGAAATCAGGATGTAGCTGTTGGCTGAGTTCCAGACGACCGAACTGAGCGAGGTAAGACCGATCAGGCCCTTGCTCAGCACCAGCACCAGAACGCCCACCGAGCCCAGTGCGAATGCGGTCCACTGCCCAAGCAGCAAGCAGCCGAACAGCGTGACCAGCATCAGGATTGACAGGGCGCCGGTATCCATCACAGAAACTCGTTGGCCACGCGTTTGGGCGGGCGGAAAATAAGCACAAGCAACTGAAGCACGAGCATCACCAGTCCGATCAGCATGAGTGACTGCGGAACATATTCCGGTGTCTGTAGGATGCTGGTGGAGCGCGTATTCATTGAGTAGGCGTAGCCGATGTGAAGCCCTATGAACCAGGCAATCACCGCGGCAAATGCAAGGCTGATGAGCCCGCACAGAACGTCGACAGCCCGGAGCGCCGCCCCGCTCAGCCGCTCGTAGATGGCTTCAATTCTGATGAAGCCGCCTTCGCGCAGCGTGTAAGACATGCCGAGAAAGACGATGGCAGCGTTCAGATACGCGCCCAGTTCATCGGCCACCATCGTGGAGCGGTTGAAGAGCCTTAAAAAAACTTCTGCGCAGACCAGGATGAGGATCAGGACCACGCTGACCGACGCGAGGACTTCGCCGAAATCGACGATCTTGTCGATCCACGATCTTCTGCGCGTCGGGGCCGCGTCAGGTTGGGCCGATTGGGTTTGCATGGTTGATCCCGAAAGCGGCCAGCGCCCCGCTGCGGGCGCCGGCCTTGGTCAGGCGGTGAGGCGCGTCTCAGCGACCCAGAACCTGACGGATTTCCTTGAGCGCTGCGACCGCATTGGGACCGTTCTGCTGGGCCCAGGAATCCCAGTAGGGGATCATCCTGGCTGTCATCCGGTCGATTTCCGCAGCCGAGGGTGTGAAGATGTCCACCCCATGCTTGGTCTTCAGCACTTCGCGGTCTTTCTGCTCATCGGCGAGATTCTGCTGGGTCATGCGCGGCCCCCAGACCGCAGCCACGTCGTCGACGGCCTTGCGCACCTCGGCCGGTAGCTTGTTGTAGGCGGCCAGGTTGATGAGCATGTAGTCGGGCCCCCCGACGTGAAAGCCGGGGGTAAAGCCCCACTTCACGAATTCGTACCACTTCGCGCCCACCACATTGAAGCCTGCGGTGAGAAAACCCTCGACCACGCCACGCTCCACTGCTGCGGGCACTTCTGCCAGCGTGAGCGATACCGAGGCCGCGCCAAACTGGCGAAGCATTTCGGTTTGCTTCACGTCGGTGGTGCGGAATTTTCGACCGGCGAAATCTTCCAGCTTTTTCACCTGCGGTCCGCGGCCCCAGAGGTTCTGATCGGGCCACTCGAAGTAGAACAGCGTCTTGACGCCTGCCTTGCGGAATTCCGGCTCGGCATATTTGCTGATGATGGGGTAGATCTTCGTGAGTTCTTCAGAGTTGCGCACAAGAAACGGCAGGTTGCCGATCGACGAAATGGGCACGGCGCCCGAGATGAAGCCCGAGTAGGCTTCGCCAATCTGCACCTGCCCCAGACCGGTTGCACGCACCACTTCGGTGGCTTTGAAGGGCAGTTCGCCCTGAGGCCGCACGGTAATGGTGAGGTAGCCGTTGGTGCGCTTTCTGACCTCGTCGGAGAACTCTTTCAGACGCAGGCTGATGGGATGGGTGGCACCTGGGAACACGAACATGTCCCATTTCTCTGCTGCGTTCGCAGACTGCATGGGGCCTGCGGCGAATATTGCGGCGGCGAGTGCGGCGCCTGCTGCAAGCCGGGTACGGCGGGACGGGTCGAACATGCGTGTCTCCTGTTGTTGGAATGGCGCCCGCCTTGTTGGTGACGGGTGTGGATTGCTCGATGACCAGTATCCGCAGTCCTGGCGCGCTTGACAAGCATGGCGGCGATCTTCCGGAAAGCGCCCGGTGGCTTGGCGACCGCACCTGCTCTGCCGCTATCATCGATCGGCGCGCGTTCACCTGATCGTTCGACGCGTTCAGCGGGCTGGCAGCCTGGAGGTGAGCGCGCAGCCACCAACCGGAACGGGAGCATTGATGACATTGCTCAGAGTGGGCGCGGTTTCGCGAAATTACTTCAACCTGCCGCTCTGGTTGGGCATCGAGGCAGGGTTCTTCAGCACCGAAGGACTGTCGCTCGAGGTGCACCTGATTGAAGCGATTGATCAGGTCACGGAGGGGATGGCGAGTGGGGCGCTCGATCTCGCCCTCAATGTCACCGAAAACACGCTCCTCAACCGTGAATCGGGGGGCGATCTCACGATCATCGGCGGCAACGTCAACCGTCTGCCGTTTTCGCTGATTGCTCGACCGGGCGTGCGCGCGGTGAGCGATCTGCGGGGCGCGAAGATCGGGGTGTCGTCGCTTCGAGCTGGCAGTTCCTCGCTCGTCATGCGGCTGCTCGCCGATGCGGGGCTGCAATACCCCAGCGACTACACGCTGGTGGCAGTCGGCCCGATTCTGTCCCGCTGGGAGCGTCTGCGGTCAGGCGAAATCGATGCCGGGCTGCAGGGCGCGCCCCTGAACCACATCGCGATCGACCTTGGTTTCGCCGATCTCGGCAGCCCGCGCAACCTCTTTCCGGATTTTCAGTTCACGTCGCTCGATGCCAGGCGATCCTGGCTGCAGGCAAATCCCGACACAGCGGTACGGTTCATGCGGGCCTTCATCCGGGCGCATCGTCTGTTTTACAGCGATCCGGACGCTGTTGCGGCGGTGGCCTGCCGCGAAACCGGTGTAGAGCGTCGCTATGCCGATCAGGCCTGGCATGAATACACGCGCGACACGATTTTTCCGCCTGACGGTCGCCCGTCGGTGGCGGCCGTGCGCTCGCTTATCGAGGTGAGCAGCCTGATCCGCGATCTGCCCACCCGGGCCTCAATGCGCGCCGAGACCTATGTTGATTTTTCATTTGCAGAGGCTGCGGAGCGCAGCCTGGTCCAGGCAGGCTGAGCACGGCCTGCGAATCAGAACTCGGATAGCAGCCGGGTGAATCCCCGGATACGGTCGGTGATGCCATTGGTTCGCAGCGCGTGCCAATAGGTGGCTACGTTCACGCTGATCACGGGTTTGTCGAGCCAGCGCTCAGCCTCGTCGGCCAGGCGGCCCATGGGGAGGTTCGCGCCGAACTGAACAATGGCTTCGATATCGTCGCCGTCGATGGATCGCATGGCGCGGATCATGTCTTGCGCGGTGAGAACGGAGTAGGAGGCGGGATTGCTGCCTCGCATGTGATTGAAGCGCAGGATGTCGTAGCCGAAGCTTCCCAGCACACCCTGCAGTCGTGGTTCAATCGACGGATAGTAGGGTTCCATCACTGCGATCTTGCGCTTGACACCGTGCGCCTTGAGCGCCGCGACCACCGCGTCGGAGGCGAGCGCCACCGGAATATCGTGACCGGCCACCTTGCGGATCCGGGCTTTCAGGTGATCGCCCCATTCCTGGTTGCCGCCCCACACCGCAAGTGCCGAAATCCCGAGCACAAACGCATTGGGCCGCGCATCCATGACGCTCGCCACGGCCGGTTCGAGCGCGCGATCGATATCTTCGACCAGCTGATTGAAATCTTCAGAGCTGCTTACCGGTCGCTCGTGAATCACCATGCGGCCGAGGTGATTGGTCACGCCTGCGGGTCGCATCTCGTCGTACTCGGGCTGAACGACGGTGTTGGTCGAGGGCGTTGCAACGCCGAATGCCATTCGCCAGGCGAGATAGTCGCGCATAGTGGTCCTTGGGTCAGGCGATTGCTCTTGTCGCGAGCTGCGCTGCAAGCGTCGCTTCGCCGATCGCGACCGCGAGCCGCCCCGAATAGCCGCTCCGAAGCGCGCCCACTGCGTACAGATGGGGTGTACGCGTCTGCAGCCCGTTATCGGTGATCACGGCGCCCTGCGGGTCGCGCTCGACCAGGGCGCCCAGCCAATCCGAGCAGGGCGAGAGTCCAATGTAGGCAAATACCGCATCGCAGTCGATCCGCTCGGGCGCGTTGGCGTAGCGGTCGCGGATCATGACGCCTTCCAGCCCATCAGCGCCCTCGAGCGACAGCAGTTCGCTCTCCCAGCGAAACTCGATCGACTCGACATCGGCTGCGCGTGCGGCAAAGCGCTGGCGCGCACGAAGCGTGTCGCCGCGCACTACCATCACGACCGAGTCGGCGTGACGAGCGAGATGAAGTGCTTCCTGGAGGGCTGAATCGCCCCCGCCCACCACGACCACTCGCCGACCGCGATACAGCCCCGCGTTGCACCAGGCGCACTGGAGGAGTCCACGGTTCACGAAGCGTTCCGCACCAGGAACAGAAAGCGGTTTCAGCACGGCACCCGTCGCGGCAATCACTTGAGCCGCCTGCCAGCGATCCTGGGTACCTGCGATCGCAAAGCCTGAAGCGGTACGTTCGAGTGACAAGGCATCCTGGGTGACGCGCTCGACGCCTGAATCGAGTCCCCGACGGCCGAGCGCGTCGATCAGTTCCGCGCCAGACACCGGGTTGGGCGAGCCGGGGTAATCGTCCAGTGCGCCGATATTGGCCACCAGACCACCCGGCAGACTCGTGCCCGCCAGATGCAACACCCGCATGCCGGCGGACGCAGCCTCGAGGGCTGCCACATAGGCAGCCACGCCGCTACCCACCACTGCCAGATCGACCGGGCCACTCATCCCTGTTCCTCAATGATTCGAGTGATTCGACAGGCCGGGTACCCCCAGGCCGGACACCATGCGTGCTGAGGGACCGGTACGTCGCCGCCTGCGACGATGAGAGTGAGGTCGTCGGGCGACGCGGTGACCGGAATCGAGCCGCGCGAGGCAGCATCCTGCACCCATTGAGGCCATCTTGTCTCGTCACCAACGGTCCGATAAAGCCACGAACTACGCCACTGCTCGGTGGTCCAACGCCCGCGTTCGTGGAGGATCCGGCGCACGGCCGCCTTATCCAGGCCCTGATCGGCGAGCATTCTGGCGACCACCGGCGACATGATCACCGTGGAGATGCCGTTCCAGCGAATGGAAAATGCCGAACTCGCGCTTGCCATTGCGCTGGCAATCTCCTCCAGCCCGCCAGTCACGTTGACGAGGGTTTCAGCGCGAAGCAGCGTCACTGCGCTGGCCTCGGGTGCCAGCCCCAGATCGGCGTGCAGGGATGCCCATGGGCTGGCTGACTCATCTTCGGCAATGCAAAGCGAATAACGGGCTGCCTGGCCGAGCCCGGCGTAGGACACCGCGCCCGGCCAGCCGCCGCCGATGTTCTGCATGACGAGCCGGAGCGCCCGACCGATCGATGCGTTAGCCCGCCAACCCGGCCCGAGAAGACCGAACCCGCTATTGATGCCGAGGCGCTTCACAATCGGTCCGCTCACGACCAGGAGCGGCGCGACGTTCTCGTCGGTGGTTTGCACGCCGCGCAGGTTGAAAGCGGGGTCGAGCAAGGCTTCCACCGCTGCGACCACTACCGGAAAATGCTCGGGGAGGCAGCCCGCCATCACCGCGTTGGCGGCAACTTTTTCCAATGTAGCCTGACCCTGTAGCGGCTCGAGTTCACCCAGCACGGTGCTCGCCGATCGCGAGCTGCCGAGCAGCATCCGCTTCACGGCACCGATTTCGGGCAGAACAATGGGGAGCCCATCGGTCCAACCGCGCTCTGCGTACAGTTCGTTGACATCGGCTGCGGGGTTGGCCGAAGTGATGACCTCGACCCGCTGCCGCGGGAACTGGCCCACCCGGGGTGAGCGGGCGAGCAGCGAATTGCGGGCCTCGCTCTCCGCGATTCGCGCCGACACCGTGTCGTCAATCCAGGCGCCGCCTGCCTGCTGGCCGACCGGAATCAGCAGCCAGTGTGACGGGGTGCGAACGTCGCTCATGGCGCGCGTGAGGCCACGCCCCTCAGAGGGCTCCGACCCGCTGCTCCCAGCGTTCAGGCAGACGGATCGGCTTGACCGTTGTGAAGCCCAGCATGCCGTTGTGCGGCATGAACATGCAGTTGGAGCGCAGCGGATCGCCGCACACGGCGATGATGATGTCTTCAGGCTTGCAGACGACGGGTACCAGCCGTTCGGGGTCGCGCGACTCGCCGAAGATCCTGGGCGCTTTACCGAGACGGGTCATTTCGAAGAGACCGCGCCTGCCGCCCGGCACAAGATTGGTCCAGTTCGTCATGAGGTTCTCGAACCGCTTCGCGGGCATTCGGGCGCGCTCGAACAGTTGCTGCCGGAGCTCGGCCTTGGACATTCCGGCGCGCGCCAGCATCTCGGCGATCAGCGGGCTCAGCACCAGTAGCGGCTGATAGGTGCCATTTGCGATCCCCACCACGAAGATCACTTCCCAGGTGGTATGGGTCACCATGGCATCGGCCAGATAGGGCAGCACCTTGTCAGGGCTGTCGCCGAAGACCGAGACGATGACGTTGCGCCCAGTAAAGCGCGAGATGGTGACCGCATTGCTGCCTGCCGGCTGGCCGAGGTCTTGCGCGACGTTGGGCCAGCCGATCCGGCTGAGCACCGCCTCGTTTTCGGCGAGCACCACATTCCATGTGCCACCGAACGTGCCCTTGTCGTTCTGATGGAGCATGAAACCCGCAACGTTCCGGAGGTAAAGCCGCCAGAACCGTCCGATGGCGGTATTGGGCTGACAGCCGTCGCGCAGTGCCCCCTGCTCGGTATTGAAACCCAGCGTTCGGGCGACCGGGCCATTGATGATGATCTGCGTCTCGGCGCCGGGCGTATTGCCGCTGTGCTCGACACCGTAGTGCGAATCGGCCATCGCTTCGATGAGCGCAACCAGCACCGGCATGTACTCGGGGCGGCACCCGGCGATTACGCCATTGACCGCCACGTTCCAGATCGTGGCCTGACGGTTGTCGGGCAGCAGCGTGCCGAGAACCTCGTCGGGGTCACGGTCAACAAAATCGAGAAAGGCCTGAATACGCGCCATGGTGGGGGCGACGATGGGCAGACCGTCGCTCCAGCCATTCTCGATATAGAAGCGGTTGATCTCATCAGAGGTGCCAGTGAATACGATCTCTCGCGGGCCCGGATCCGGGCTTTGCGCAACCGTCACCACCGGTTCAGTGAGATTTCGGACGAGGTCGTTCACGGTCGTGCCAAGCACGCCCGCGCGCAACTCGTCGGGTCGCTGCACGTCAACATGGCCCGGGACCTTGGCGAGCGGCAGGCTGGAATAGCCCAACCCTTCAGCGGTGGTACGGGCCTGCCCGAGGAACCCCTCGCAGCAGAGCGATGAACTCGGAATACCGGCTTGCTCAGCCACAGCGCTCACCCGCAACACGGCGGGCGTGCAGCTGCCTCAGCAACCCATTCCGGAGACGACGGCGTCGACCTTAAGCGCCTTCAGCTTGGCCGGCAGCTCGGCGAGCACCCGATGCTCGTCCTCGCCGTGAGTGGAACCGAACTGGTCCCAGTCGATAAAGCTGATGCCAGGGAAGCGGCTGGCGAGTTCAGCCTTGAGCAGGTCCCAGATCTCGTCGCCCCGGAAGAGATAGTCCCACAGGAAGGCGATACGCTTGCCCTCCAGTGAGTCGAGCCGCGCCGCAAGCGGGCGCGAGGTGATCGTTCTGGCGCTTCGAGGCCAGACGACCGACTCAAGATGGTTCATGAATACTCCCTTTCAATCAGTCTGCCTTGAGGCCCGCCTTGCGGATGATTGGCCCCCATTTTTCACGCTCGGTCTTTTCGAATGCCGCCAGCTCGGCGGGCGTACCCCCCACGGGTTCGTGACCCAGCTGAAGGAGGCGCTGCTGCGTGTCGGGCTGCGCCAGCACCTTTGCGACTTCGGCATTGAGACGCGTGATGACGGCAGCCGGCGTACCCTTGGGCGCATAGAGCGCATTCCATGCAGACACGTCAAAGCCCGGAACGCCCTGTTCGGCTACCGTGGGGACCCCGGGAAGGAGCGCGGAGGGCTTGGCCGAGGTGACAGCGAGCGCGCGGAGCTTGCCGCTCGCGAGCCCGGGCTTGGCCGCGCTGATGGTGTCAATCAGAAGCGGCAGCTGGCCGCCCAGTACGTCGGTAGCTGCCGCAGGCGAGCCTTTGTAGGGAACGCCGAACAGACCAATGCCTGTGCGCTCCTTCAGCAGTTCCACCACCAGCCGTGCGGTGGTGCTGGGAATGGCCATATCGGCCGCCTTTGGATTGGCACGGGCAGCGTCCAGCGCTTCAGTCACAGTTTTGAAGGTAGCCGATGGACCCGCCGCGATCACCATGGGGAAGCGGCTGACCAGGATGATGGGCTCGAACGCTTTCTCTGCGTCGTAACCGGTGGACGCGTAGAGAAACGGATTCATGGTCTGCGTGCCCGAGGTGCCCATGGTGAGCGTGTAACCATCGGGGGCTGCGCGGGCAGCTTCGGCGGTACCGACGTTTCCGCCTGCACCAGCGCGGTTCTCAATGAAGAAGCTCTGACCAATGGCCTTGCTGAGTTGTTCGGCAACAAACCGGGTGGCGACGTCGGTTCCCTGTCCGGCCTGATAAGCCACGATGATTCGGACCGGACGGGCAGGGTAGTCCTGCGCCAGCACGGAGGTAGAGCAGGTTGCCGCCGATACGGCGAGCAGCGCGAGCCATTTCATGTTGGGTGTCTCCGATTGATCGTTGTGGGCATCACGATGCCTGAAAGGTGTCAGCGCGGCAACCGTTCGAGTACCGCTCCGCTCGCTCTCAGGCTGGCCCGCGCGGCTTCGTCGTAACCATGCTCGGCGAGAATGGCGTCGGTATCGGCTCCAAATGCTGGCGGTGCCTTGCCCGGGGATCCAGGGGTCTCGGACAGCTTTAGCGGAATGCCAGTGCTCCGATAGTCGCCCTCGCCCGTCACGGCCATGTTGCGATGGCGGGTATGCTCGAGCGCAAACGCCTCGGGAATGGAATTGACCGGACCAATGGGCACACCCGCTGCCATGAGTTCATCGCAGAGCGGGTAGCGTGTCAGCACGGACAGCGTCTTCTCAATGGTTTCGCGGAGCGCTGGTCGGTGCTGCATGCGCTGCGCGTTGTTTGAAAAACGCGGATCGGTGAGCAGGTGATTCAGCCCGACGTGCTCGCAGAAGCGGCGGAACTGTCCGTCATTGACCACACCCAGAAAAATCTCGCCATCGGCGCAGCGATATCGGTCGTAGGCAGCGATACTGGGATGCGCGCTTCCCAGTAGCCCTGGCGTGCGGCCCGAGTGCATCCAGTTGACGGCCTGCGGCACCAGGATACTGAGCGCGCTGTCAAAGAGCGTGGCTTCAACCCGCTGGCCGCGACCCGTTCGGGTGCGTGCAAGGACGGCCATCAGAATGCCGCTCACCGCCATGTGGCCCGTCACCAGATCGACGATCGGAACACCCACGCGAGTGGGGCCCGCAGCAGGATCGCCATTGATACTCATCAACCCGCACATGGCCTGCAGGACGGCGTCATAGCCGGGTAGTCCGCCCAGCGGGCCGTCGCGACCGAACCCGGAGATCGAGCAGTAGATAAGCCCAGGAAAACGTGGCGACAGATCGTGCTCGAAGCCCAGGCCCCAGCGTTCCATGGTGCCGGGCAGGAGGTTTTCCACCAGTACGTCGGCGCCATCGAGCAGGCGCAGCAGAACCTCGCGCGCTTCGGGACGGTTGAGGTCGAGCGCGAGCGCGCGCTTGCCGCGATTGAGGTTGCCGAAATAAGCGGCTGAACCGATGGCCGTGAAGGGCGGACCCAGATGACGGGTTTCATCGCCGCTGGGCGGCTCGACCTTGATCACGTCCGCGCCGTGATCGGCGAGGGTCTGCGTGCAAAGCGGGCCAGCGACCACGCGCGAGAGATCGATGACGCGCAGGCCTTCGAGCGCCCGCGGCGGCCGATCGGGTCGGGTGAGTGTGTTGGAGTCGGTCATGTTCGGGAGGGCAGTTCCACGATGCCGGTGCCAAGCACCGATAGTTCCTGATCCTGATTGTGGGCCTGCTGCTCGATTTCGACCAGATGGCGTCCGTTTTCCACGAACTTGCGCGTCACCCGTCCCTGAATATAGAGGAGGTCGCCCTGGGGGTTGTGGCGGCGGATCTTGCAGGTGGCCTTGCGCAGAAAGCCGCGGTCGCCGATCCAGTTGGTGAGGTGGTGCGTGAGCCACGACGCCCGCTCGGGCCCGTAGTCATAGGCGCCCGGTGCGCCCACCTCGAGCGCGAAGTCTTCCTCCCAGTGCACCCGCTCGGGCACATCGGGAATGCCGAAGCGATTGGTGATGCCCACGCCTGGATGGGCATCAATCAGCTTCCAGGCGAGTTTGTTCGCCCGGATGTAAAGCCCACCCCAGCCCTGCGCATAGGCGATGAAACCGGTGACCGTCATCGGACCCTTCAGCATGACCGGGAGCGCCTCGTTCTCTGACACGTCTTCCCAGAAACGGGGCGTTGCGCCTTGCACCGGCTCATCGCGATAGAGCTTGTAGGCCTCCGCGATCTCGTCGGCCGTATAGCGATGGGGGGCGCGTTCTCGCGTGTGGCGGTATTTGGTGCCCTGCTCGCGCGCCGTGTCGCGCTCGGTGCGAAAGCACCAGCTGTCAGCCTCGGCGACAAGCTCGTCCTTCTGGTTGTAAAAATTCACGTGATAGATCTGCTGTACCGCGCGGCCTGCGAAGCGCGTTTCATGAAGCACCAGGTCCTTGAGCCAGGACTCGGTGCGGATCTCGTCGTTGCGTCGCACGGGCAGATGCCAGCTCCAGTCGGAGCCTGACCACATGGCGTGAATGCCAGGCAGGCCGCCCACATAACCGGAGATGATGCGGTTGGTGGAAAAAAGAAAGCTGGGCAGCGCGACGATGCCGCCATAGTGACTGCTCGCCGCGTAGCCGGGATCGCACCAGAGCGGGTTGTCGTCGCCGATGCCGTGTGCGTAGTGGCGGATGTTGTCGCGGGTGGCCTCGTGGCACCAGGGCTCAGCCTGGTTTTCGATCTTGACGCCAATTCGGCGGCGCAGCGCATCGAGGCCACTTTCGGTGATTTTCGGGAACGAGCGTTCCGGTGACGTTGACATGTCTTCAGACTCCAGGAGAAGAGGGGGGTGCGGGACGCGGCGCATCGGCATTGCTCACGGCCTCCGCATGGGCGAGTGCCTCGCGTTCGCGAAGGATCTTTCGGTTGATCTTGCCGGCCGGATTTTTGGGGAGTTCCGTAACAAACACGATCTTTCGGGGATATTCGTGCTGGCTCAGGTTGTTGCGGACCCGCGTCTGGATTTCCTCGATGAAAGCGCTGTCGCCGGTCCGGCGGGAGACGACAAACGCTTTCACGATGCTGCCGCGGAGCGCGTCTGGAACGCCGATCGCGGCGGCCTCCTGAACGTCAGGGTGTTTGAGGATGGCGTCTTCGATCTCGACTGCGCTCATGGTCCAGCCGGCGGAAATGATCACGTCATCGGCGCGGCCGCCATGCCAGAAATAGCCGTCTTCATCGACGCGTCCCAGGTCTTTGGTGGGCACCCAGCGGTCACGGCGCCAGACTTTCAGTTCTCCGGTAACGCCAGGGGCGCAGGGCTGGCCGTTGGTGTCCTGGACTTCAACCCGGCCCCCCGGCACGGCCTTGCCCAGGGAGCCCGGCTTCACCGGAAAATCAGGGGCGCCAGGGTAGTTCACCAGCACCACGCCGATTTCCGTGGTGCCGTACATGCTGCACACCGGGGCGCCGAAGGTGGTTTCGGCAAAGCTGAGCGTCTCGGTGTCAATCGGCTCGCCGGTGAAGGAGAGCTTATGCAGCTGGTAACGATAGCGTGACGCGACACCGCTGTGACGCATCATGCGGTAATGCGTGGCCGCGGCCGACAGGTTGGTGAAGCCCTGCTCGGCAAGCGCCTGCAGCAGCCGTGCCGCATCGAACTTCCCGGCATAAACGCCGATGGTGACCCCCAGTGCGAGCGGCGCGAGCGTACCGTGCCACAGACCATGACCCCAGGCGGGCGAGGACGGGCACATGAATCGGTCGCCCGGACGGATGCCTGTACCGTAGAGCGCGGCCAGCATCAGCGTGACCAGCGCGGCGTGCGTGTGGCGCACGGCTTCGGGCAGTTCCCGGGTGGTGCCCGAGGTGTATTGAAAGATCGCGAGATCGCTGGCCCGGGTATTGGTCTGAAATACGTCTGGCCATTGAGCGAGCTCGGCTTGGAGCGCGGCGCTGTCGTAGAGGCACTCGAGCCCGGCGATGCCATCCACGGCCTGGGCCTTTTCCGGCACGGTAACCAGCACGCGCGGCTGGCAGTCGAGCACTCTCAGCCGTACGCCATCGGGCCCGAACAGCGTAAAGAGCGGCACTGCGATCGCGCCCAGCTTGATCGCACCGAAAATTGCCGCATAAAACAGGCGCCCTGGCTCCAGCATGACCGCCACCCGGTCGCCGGGCCCGATACCGCGCGCGGCAAGCAGATGCGCAAAGCGCGAGGAGTCAGCCGAAATCTGGCGAAAGCTGAGAAGTTCGTCGGCCTGACCAGGGCGAACCACGATCACCGCCGTGCGGTCGCCGGACGCGTGTCGGTCGATACACTCGTGGGCGATGTTGAGCCGCTCCCGGTTGCCATCGAACAGTGCCCACAGCGCATCTTTGGAGCAGTGCTGCTGCGCGTCGGCGTAGCGGGTGAATTCGGTGAGGAGCGGCATGAAGGGGGGCTGGCGAGCGTGCACGGGTGACAGGGATCAATGAATACGGGACTATGGCGTTGCACACAAAGATTTGTCAATTGGCGTTAACATTTGTATATGGACAAAAAAATGCGATCGTTACCGGATCTTGCCGCGACCGGGTCTTCCCGGCCTGCCCGGCCCGGTCCCGCCACCTTGGCTGAGCGCATTCGTCCGGTGCCTGCGGTCAGCCGGGCGGTTGCGATACTGCGTGCGCTGGGGCGCAGCGCCGAACCGCTGGGTGTGAAGGCCCTGGCTGATCAGCTAGACATCGTCCCCAGCACCTGTCTGCACATCCTTCGTGTGCTGGTGGCCGAGCAGTTGGTGCGAATCGACCCCAGCACGCGTCGCTACAGCCTGGGCAACGGTCTGGCCACACTCGCCCGGGCCGCCCTTGCCCGCGACCCGTTCCCAGCGCTCGCTCAGCCCGCGCTGGATCGACTCTCGCAGCGCTGGAAGGTCACCGCGATCGGCGTTGAAATCGTTGCACTCGAGCACATGCTGGTGCTCGCGATCTCTCGCTCGGAAGCCCCGTTTCGTCTGCATGTCGATGTTGGCAGCCGCTTCCCCGCCCTCATCAGCGCCACCGGGCGCCTGGTGGCTGCGTTTACGCAGTGGCCGCCAGGTGAACTGGAGGCCAGGTTCCGAAAACTGCGGTGGCAGAAAGCGCCGGGCTACCGGCGTTGGCTCGGACAGGTTGCCGAGGTGCGCGAGCGCGGCTACAGCCTGGATGAGGGCGATTACATCGCAGGCGTGACGCTGCTAGCTGTGCCGGTGTTCAATGCCGGCGGCCTGCTGTCGCACGCGCTGGTGGCAGCCGAAATGGGGGAATCGAACAGCGCGCGGGCCAGGCGGGGCCTGATCGACGATCTGCTTGCTCAGGCCCGTGCGCTGTCTGGCGCGCTCGCCTGACCAGCCGGAGGCGGGCCTGAAAGCGCACGCCCGAAGCCGCCCTGTTCGCAATCAGGTGCGCCCGCCCGCCGCGGGTGGGGCCGTCGGTGCGGTCAGTCGGCTGTGCCCTGTTTCACCGCTGGCCGGATGGCGGGCGGGGCGCCATCCACCCAGGCCGGGAACAGCGCCTGAAGGCTGCCATCGGGCGCTCTCACCACCAGCCGACGACTGGCCAGGCGAGGGCTGACCATTGCCTCATCGAGCGCAAGCACCGGCGAGACGCAGCATTCATCGTCAGAAAATCGAGCCAGGCATTCATCGAACGACAGCGCGGCCATCACGTCGGCCACGTCCGCGATCAACCGGTGTTGCGGCAGGGGCTCGACCTGCCGAGCCACCCACTCCGGGTGGCCTGCTGTTTCGCTGAACCGTCGCCAGAACTTGGGCTCGACCGCCCCGACCACCACATACCGATCATCGCGGGTGCGATACACCTGGTAATACGCCGCACCACCATTCAGATAGGTGGTTCGCCGCTCGGGAACCGCACGGTTCTCGCCGAAGTCGGCCACCTGCAGCATCTGAAGCGGCATGATGACATCGGCAAGCCCTAGATCGATTGCGCAGCCCTGTCCGGTCCTGTGGCGTCCCTGGAGCGCGCCCAGAATCGCGATCGCCGCAAAGAGGCTGCCTGATACGTCTGCAACCGGCGGGTCGAAAAACACCGGGTCGCCATGACCATTGCGATCCAGTACGCCGGCCTCGGCAAGATAGTTGGCGTCATGTCCGGCTTTCTGCAGCGACTCGCCAGCCGCGCCGTAGCCGCTGATTGAACATACGATCAGCCGTGGCGCGTGTGCCCTGAGCAACGCAATGCCCAGCCCCAGTCGCTCCATCACGCCGGGCCTGAAGCCCTCGATCAGCACGTCGGCCTCGCGCGCAAGCGCAAGCAGCGCCTCGCGTCCCTGGGAATGCTTGAGATCGATCCGGAGAATACGCTTGCCAGCGTTGAGCGTCTGGTGAAACAGTCCTTCGCCCGCGTGGTTCCGCGGTCCGAGTGTTTGCATGGGATCGCCCGAGGGAGGCTCGATCTTCAGGACATCAGCGCCCATGTCGGCGAGCAGCAGGCTCGCGAGCGGTCCCGGGATGTACTGCGACA
The DNA here is from genome assembly GCA_945872335.1 of Bordetella parapertussis. Lineage (GTDB taxonomy): Bacteria > Pseudomonadota > Gammaproteobacteria > Burkholderiales > Burkholderiaceae_E > SYIM01. Next base: position 23,134 of record CAMBZS010000022.1, read on the forward strand.
GATCGAGGATACGAACGCCTGCCAGCCATTGGCTCATGCCTTGGCTCATCGGTTCACCCGTCAATGACAATTCGTGGGAGGGGATGGAGTTCGAAAAGGCCCGGCCATTCGCCAGGCAAGTCGCCCGTCTCTTTATGATGGGCGTCGAGAATATCAACAGCCATCAGGCGGTGTCCAATGCCGCGCTCGAGCCAGGAGAACCGCGTTGCCCATTCATGTCAGTCAACCCCGCCCCTCGGTCACGCTGGTGACGCTTGACAACCCTGCCAAACGAAATGCGCTGACGCGCGCAGACTTGGCCGAACTTGGGCGACTGTGGGAGCGGCTCGATTCCGATCCAGGCTGTCGTGCGATTGTGCTCACGGGTGCTGGCGAAAAGGGCTTCTGTTCTGGCGCCGATATCGGTGGTGATCTGAGCGCAGCCGAGGAAACCGCCCGCATTGTCAATGATGCACTCCTCAAGACACGGACGTTTTCAAAGCCGATCATTGCGGCGATCAACGGCGATTGTGCGGGCGGCGGCGTGGAACTGCTTCTCGCTACCGATATTCGCGTAGCGGCGCCTCATGCGCGATTTGGCCTGCCGGAGGTCAAGTGGTCGATCTATCCGTTCGGAGGCGCCACGGTGAAACTGGTGCAGCAGATTGGCTATGTGCATGCGATGGATCTGCTCCTCACGGCGCGACTGATTGACGCCGAGAGCGCGCGCGCCATGGCGCTGATCAATCGGGTCGTGCCAGCCGAGCAGGTGCTCGACGATGCGCTCGCCACCGCCAGCGTGATCGCGGCCAACAGTCCGGTGGCGGTTCAGGCGGTGCGCCAGCAGATCAGCGACTGCATTGCCGAACACGCCCGTAGCCGCGAGCCGATCGAGCAACGCCTGGGTGACCGGGTTCGCGCGAGCCCCTGGTTTGCAGAAGGCGTGGCGGCGTTTCGGGAAAAGCGACAACCCCGCTATGAAGACTGACACGCGAGGCCTTGCCGGTCGTGCGCGACCTCGCTAGATTGCCGGTCAGCACGAAGCGCCCCCCGGAGCGCATCGGCTTCGCAGCGATCCAATAATTGACCCTTTTCTGGTTGGAGGCCCCCTATGCGGCAACTCGACATTCTGCTGAGCGGACTCACCTTCCCCGAAGCCCCGCGCTGGCGCGGTGACAGGCTCTGGTTCTCCGATTTCTATTCGTTTCGTGTCATGACGGTGGATCTGGCTGGCCGCGACGAGACCATTGCCGAGGTGCCGGGGCGTCCGTCCGGGCTGGGCTGGACAGCAGACGGCGACTTGCTGGTGGTTTCCATGCTCGAAAAGAGGGTGATGCGACTGCGCGCCGGCAAGCTTGAGCCCCATGCAGATCTTGGTGGACTTGCCACCGGACCCTGTAACGACATGGTGACCGATGCACGCGGCCGCAGTTGGGTGGGCAACTTCGGCTATGACCGCCATGCTGGCGAGTCGCCGCGCAACACCTGCATCGCCTTCATCTCCGAGCGTGGCGAGGTCATGAGCGCGGCCGATGATGTGGTCTTTCCGAACGGTATGGTGATCACCCCCGATGGCAGGAGTCTGATCGTGGGCGAAACCTTCGCGCACCGTCTCACCCGTTTCGACATCGAGCCCGATGGTCGGCTGGTCAATCGCCGCCTGTTTGCCCAGATCGAGGGCGTGGCACCCGATGGCATTTGTCTGGACGCTGAAGGCGCCGTATGGGTGAGCAACCCTACCGGCAACCGCATGGTTCGGGTGTTTGAGGGCGGCAAGATTGCCGAAGAGATCCGAACCGGTCAGCGCAATTCCTACGCCTGCATGCTGGGCGGGCCTGGGCGCCAGACCCTTTTCGTGCTCACCAACAGTGGCGCTGGGCCCGGAATGGCGAACAAACGCGATGGCTGCATCGAAGCGGTTGAGGTCGAGGTGCCGGGAGCAGGGCTGCCCTGACCGACCAACGGATTGGTGGCCTCCTCAGACCAACAGGAAAGTGGCCATCGCAAGCGCAGTTCAACCGCACCCGGGGTCCCCGTTCAGGCGCGAACCCCCTCGATTGCGCGCATGTGCCGGACGAACACCTGGGCGATCTCGTCTTCGTAGATCTCCCATTCGGGATACGGGATCAACGGGATGTCCTGATCGGTGACCGGGAGCGAGTGCAGCGTGGCGCCCGGAATTCGCGCAGCCGCCAGCGCGCCATTCGCCGATGCGTGGGTGAGGTCATTACCGGGAATCACCACCGTGGGCACCCGGATCGAGCCCAGTTCCTCATCGGTGACTCCCATCACGGGCAACCGGGTGCCGGCAATGAACATCTCCTGCCACCGGCTCATGACCGCGATGTAGTCCTCGGCCTGCATCGACATGAGTCGCTCCCGCATGGGCGGATTGGCGGCAATTCTTTCCTGATATTGCGGATGCGCGCAGACAGCTGCCATACCGCCCTCGCGCGCTGCCTTGATGAACTGCCCGTAGTACATGTCGGGGAGCCGCCCGGCGGCGAAGGCGCCGCCAGTAACCCGCATGAGAAGCAGCCCGCGGACCCTGCTTGGGTAGCGTAGATAGAAGCGCATGGCGGTGCGTGCACCGGCGGACGATCCGCCGATGAAAGCGGGGGTTGCCCCGAGCGTTTCAAGGAGCGCATGCAGGTCATCAAGCCACAGCGTTTCCTCCGGCACATCGCCTTCAATCACGATATCGGTGGCGCCGGTATTGCGCCGGTCGTGCAGCACGACCCGATAGCCCTGCGCGGCAATCCGCCGTGCGAGCGGCACGAATTCGTCGTAACCGCGACGGCCGCCGGTAATGAGCGCGACCCACGCGCCCGACTCACCGACGACTTCATAACGCATGCGGATTCCGCGGATTTGTGCAAAGGGCATGATGGTGGTGGCCTTTCCGGAAGGAGCCGTGAACTGATTGACCAAGGTTGCCGAGGCGCTCGCAGCGTAGCAGGATATCGGTTTCCAAGCCGCATAGGGCCCGCGCCGGGCTCCAAGCGAATCGCCTGCAGCACCCACCGGAGTTCACCATGCAAGACCCCAACGTTCCCAATATCCGTCGCGTCGTCACCGGCCACGACGACCAGGGCAAGGCCATCGTCATGATCGATGAGGTCTGCCAGCACTTCCGCCAGGGGCGCGGCAACGCCTTCGTCTGCAACATCTGGACCACCGATACCGCACCCGCCAACAACGACGGTGATCGCGATGGCGGAAAGCGCGAGGGCAAGTTCACGATGATCGAAAACGGCAGCGTGTTCCGCATTCTCGACTTCCGCCCCGGGGTTGAGGCGCGCATGCACCGAACCGATTCCATCGATTACCTGGTGGTGATGAAAGGCGAAATTCACATGGAGCTCGACGATGGCGTCGAGGTTCACCTGAAGGCGGGCGATGTGATGGTGCAGCGCGGCACCATTCACAACTGGATCAATCGCGGGACCGAGACCTGTGTCATCGCGGTGATCCTGATCCATGCGAAGCCGGTGGAAGCCGGCGGGCAGGTGCTGAACGCGGTGGGTTAGTGGTCGAGGTTCAATATCAGGCAGGCAGATGTTCGAGGGCGCGGGCGGCCGGACAGGGTCCGTCGCCCGCCCGCCTCTTTAGCGCGGCTTGAAGCCAATATCCTTGATCACCTTGCCCCACAACTGCTCGTCGCGCTCAAGCGCTTGGGTGAGAAACGCGGGCGCTTCGGTGTGGATGTCGAGTCCCATCTTGCGCATCCGCTCGCGCACATCGGGCTGGGTCAGCGCCCAGTTCACTTCGCGGTTGAGCACCGATACGATTTCGGGCGGCAGGCCCGCAGGTCCGATGATGCCGAACCAGCCGCCCGAGGTGAAGCCCGGCAGCGTTTCGGCGATGGTGGGTACGTTGGGGTAGTCGGGTGAGCGCTGCGCGCGGGCGATGCCGAGCAGCCTCACTTTATTGGCATCGGCGAGTGGCTGCACCGCGATGAATGAACCCAGCGACGCGTTGATCTCGCCGCCTATCATCTGGGTGAACACATCGCTCATGCCGCGATGCGGCACATGAATGTACTCAAAGCCTGCGAGCAGGCGGAACTGTTCGGTAGCAAAGTGCAGGAACGCGCCCTCGCCGTTGGTGCCGAAGGTGAGTTTGCCGGGGTTGGCGCGGGCGTAGTCGATCACGTCCTTGACCGATTTGAATGGTGTCTGGTTCGAGACCACCAGCGCGAGGAAATTGGAGGCCATCATGGCGATGGGCGTGAAATCGGCGCGCGCGTTGTAGGCCACCTTGGCATACGAAAGCGGCACGATCACCATATTGCCGCCCTGACCGCATCCCAGCGTGTAGCCGTCGGGCGCCCCTTGCTTCACCAGGACCAGCCCGAGCTGACCGGCGCCGCCGGGCCGGTTGTCGACCACGACAGCCTGACCCAGTCGCTCGGTCAACTTGGGCGCAACCAGTCGGGAGAGCAGGTCGCAGCTGTCGCCCGCGCCCGCAGGGACGATGATTCGGATGGGCTTGTTCGGATAGGCGGCCTGGGCGCTGGCTGTTGAGGGCCCAGCCGAGAGCGCGACAGCAGAGACGGCACCGAGCAGTGCCGCCATGAGAGTCTTGAAACGGGATCGGATCATGAGTGTCTCCTGGTTCGCACCGACATGTGCGGGGCTGTCCCGCCTGCCGGCATCGTTTGCGCCTGAAAACCGACGCTGTGGGCAAGGATAGCAGCGCTTCTGCGCGGAACGGGTTTATAGTCAACCGGATACGGAAATTACCCTTCTGGAGGACACAGCCATGCGTCTTGGTTACTTCACCA
>CAMBZS010000023.1 GCA_945872335.1 Bordetella parapertussis
CGCGACACCCGGCAGTGGGACCTGCTTCGCACCTGCTATTGGCCAGGCGCGCGCGTTCGGACCACCTGGCTGGAGGGCACGGCCGAAGAGTTCATCGAGGCTTCCATTCGCTCGGCCTCCAACCCGCAAGCGCCGCTCGCGCAGCACGCACTGGGCGGCACCACCGTCAGGGTGAACGGCGATCGCGCGCTGGCTGAAACCCGCATGACACTTCTTTTGCGGGCACAGGTCGACGGGGTTGAAGTCGACATCACCGCCTGGGGGCGGTTTGTCGACCGGCTCATTTGCGCGCAAGGGGAATGGCGAATCGATCAGCGCGACCCCATTCACGAGAAAGACCGTCTTGATCCGGTCGACCCCCAGGCAAGCCTCAAGCTGGATTTCTCAAGGCTTGCCACGCTACCGCGCGCTTACCGGCATATCGCCTATGTGCAATCGCAAGGGGGCGCGCGCATCACGCCCGACCTGATTGAACACAACTCGCCCGCGCAACAGGCGCTCTACGAGGCCTGCAACACCTGGCTGAACCGCCGCTAGCGCAGACTTGCCGCGCGCCGTTCAGCCGAGGAAGCGTTTTTTGAGGGAATCCGCGGCCGAGGCGAGGAGCGACGCGTCCGAGCCCACGGCCACAAACTGCCCGCCAATCTCGAGAATGCGCCGCGCATCCTGTTCGTGCGAGGTGAGAAAGCCTGGCGCCCGTCCCGCTGCGCGAATGCGCCGGATAGCCTCTTCAATTTTCGGCCAGACGTCGGGGTGGTGGCGCTCGCCTACATGCCCGAACGATGCGTGCAAATCGGCGGGTCCCACGAAAATGCCGTCCACGCCGTCCACTGCAGCGATCGCTTCAATCTGCTCGAGCGATGTCACGGTTTCCACCTGCAGCAGGATGCACAGCTCAGACTCCGCACGCTGAGGATAATTCTGGATGCGCCCCCAACGCGTGGCACGCGTGGTGCCGCCCACCCCGCGAATGCCACGTGGCGGATAACGCATTGCAGCCACCGCCGCCCTCGCCTGTTCGGCGTTGTCGATCATGGGTACAAGAACCGACTGGGCGCCAATATCGAGCACCCGCTTCAGCATGACTGAGTCGTTCCAGGGCACCCGCACCACGGCATGCGTGGAATAGGGCTGGGCCGCCTGCAGCTGGCAGAAGAGCGACTCCAGATCGTTGGGTGAATGCTCCATATCGAGCAGCATCCAGTCGAAGCCCGCGCCGGCCAGCAACTCAACCGTAAGACTGGATGACAGCGTGGACCACAGGCCGATCTGCGGGCGACCCGCAGCGAGCGCGTGCTTGAAGGTATTACGGGGAAGTTCCATATGCGGCTCCGGTCAGAGTGTCGATGGCTGCAGCACCTGTTCCGATCGTAGCAGCTTGAGGCTTGACGACTGAGGGCCTACTTTTCGTCGTATTCGCGGGTGCCTGGCCAGGGGGCATCGGCGACATCGAACACCATGCCCTCGAAGCCGCGGAATTTGTCGGGGCGACGGTATTTGCCGTCATCCACCGGCTTGAGTTCCATCTCGTCGATGTACTGCTCGCCCCCGTTGGAAAACACGCGCTCCACCACGTCGTCTGCGTCATCGGTGTAGACGCCAAAGTGGTGCAGCCCCACATACTCCATGCCCTTGCCCAGCTGGTCGGTCTTGAATTTGAGCAGCACGATGTTGATCGAACCGTCGGTCACCATGTAGCCGCGCGCGCGCTCGTTGTCGAGCGCCTTCAGCTTTCTGAAACCAAAGGTGTTGGAATAAAACTCAAGTGCCTTGTCGGGGTCCTGCGTGGCAATGGCGATATGACGGATGCGGGCCATCGAGTCGTCCTTGGATGAGAGCTTGATCGGGACAGCAATATCAGTCGAGTTTGATGCCCGCGGCGCGAATCACCTCACCAATGCGGGTCATTTCACTGGCGATGAACGATTCGAATTCTGCAGCGGTACCGGGACGGACTTCGTTTCCCTGGTCGATCAGTTGCTGACGGAGTGCCGGTTCGGACAGGATGGTCGCGAGCGTACGGTTCAGCCGGTCGACGCGCTCCTTCGGAACACCGGCCGGGCCGAACAATCCAAGCCACGTGGTCATTTCGAAGCCGGGCAGCGTTGCTGCAATCGGCGCCACACCAGGAAGCGCGGGTTGAGAATCACGGCTTGCCACGCCAATTGCCTTCAGCTTGCCCGACTTGAGGAGCGGCATGGCTGTGATCGGTACATCAAAGTAGGCATCGAGCCGCCCCCCGATCAGGTCAGGGGCGATCTGTGCCGTGCCTTTGTAGGGCACATGATTGAGCGAGATCTTGCCCTGGGTCGCAAGCAGCACAAGAGAGAGGTGTGACGCCGAACCGTTACCGGCCGATCCAAAATTGAGCGGTGCGGCGCTGGCCCGCGCAGCCGCCAGCAGATCGGCGACATTGCTTGCCGGGCTCGAGGCAGACACCACCAGCATCATTGGCGAAGCAGCGATCAGGCCGATGGGCTGAAACGCCTTTGCGATGTTAATCGGGAGTTTGGTGTACAGGTGCGCGTTGACCACCTGCGTGCTGGTGTTGCCCAGCAGCAGCGTGTAGCCATCGGGCTTGGCCCCCGCCACGAACTGCTGCGCAATGGTGCCGTTTGCACCCGCCTTGTTCTCCACGATCACCGGTTGCCGAAATGCGGCCTCCATCCGTGTGCCGACCAGACGGGCCAGCACGTCGGCAATTCCGCCTGCGGCATACGGCACGATGATTCGAACGGTTTCGCTCGGGAAGGCATCCGATCGGGCCACCGGTGCAGCAGCCGTCAGACCGCACGAAACAAGGAACAGTATCAGCGCGCGCATCAAAGTCTCCATGAAGTGCTACAGCGAACCGGTCGAGATGAGGACAACTTGCGGCTTCTCACGAATCGTCGCGCTCAATGCGGCGCAGTGTCAAGCGCGCATGGTTGCTAGAATCGAAACACCTTGAACTGGAGACCCATCGTGAGCACACCCCGTTTCCCTGCAATCCCGGACGACCAGCTGACGCCGCGCCAGAAGGAGATTGCGGCAAGAATTTCCGGTGGTCCTCGCGGTTCGGTTCGCGGCCCCTTTCTCGCCTTGCTTCATAACCCCGACCTCACCGACGTACTCGAGCAGGTGGGCGAATATCTGCGCTTTCGGTCTACCCTCTCGCCCGCGCTGATCGAACTGGCCATTCTGCTGGTGGCTCGACACTGGACCTGCCAGTACGAATGGTTCGCTCATGAACGCATTGCGCGCACCCGCACTGACCTGCCCGACGGCATCATCCGTGCCATTCAGAGAAATGAAATCCCGCACGACATGAACGACGACCAGCGCGTGATCCATGATTTCGTGTTGGGCACGTTCCGCTGCGGCGCAGCCCCTGGCCCGGTCTATGACGAAGCCGTGAGCCGCTTTGGCCGGGCCGGCGTGCTCGACCTGGTTGCGCTCTGCGGCTACTACACCACGATTGCGTTCGTTCTCAATACCGGGCAGATCATGCCGCCCGAAGGCGCGCCACCGCTTCGCGAGGTAGGCTGAGCAAGGGTGCCCTCAGGGCACCCGGTCTTCAGTCGGATTCCGCCACCACCTGGTTACGCAGCACACCGATTCCGGTGATCTCGATCTCGACCACATCACCAGGTTTCATGTTTTCCTGCTTGCCTTCGGTACCGAACCACATCACGTCGCCGGGGCTGATGGTGCAGTAGCGGGAGGTTTCGCTGATGAATACCTCCGGTCGGAAGATCATGTCGGCCGTATCGAAGCTGTCAACCTGACGGCCGTTCAACCTGATGACGGTTCGCATGGTGCGGTAATCAAGCCCGGTCACAAACCAGGGCCCCATGGGCTTGAAGGTGTCGCAGTTCTTTGAGCGAAAGAAGGTGCGATCGCTTTTCTGCCAGCTGCGTTCACTCACGTCATTGCCGATGGTCCAGCCGAGCACGCTATCAAGCGCCTGCTCGGGCGACACCTTGCGAGCGGGCTTGCCGAACACCGCCACCAGCTCACCCTCATACTGGAACTGATCGGTCGCATCGCGGGGCTTCACGATGTTTTCGCCGTGGGCAATCAGCGCATTGTTGGCGCGGTAGCCGATCTCTGCGCGTGTGGGCAACTTGGGCGATTCGCCGATTTTCGCTGCCACTTCGCGGACATGCCCGGCATAGTTCAGACCCGCGCAGAAAAAGGTGCCGGGCACCACCGGCACCAGCAGGCGGACAGCATCGAGCGCAAGCCGCTCGGCCGTTCGCTCATAACCGTCAAACGGCGAGCCGCGAACCGGCACCACCGAGTCATCTTCAACAATGCCAAACGCTGTCTTGCCAGACGCTTCGAATCTGCACCACTTCATGTCAGGTCTCCGCGAACCTCGCATGCGATGGAAGCACGCGGGTCCAGATGTTGAGCAACCCCGCGAGTTTAGCCTCGACCTTGGAGCGCGTGCACTTGACCATGCCAAGGCAGACCGGGTTCGAGATCAGGTCGCTCAGCCCTTCAAGAGCATGGGCAGCCACATGGCGAGCCCCGGAAATGCCACCAGCACCCCAAGCAGCACCAGATCTGCTGCGATAAACGGCGCCACGCCCCGGTAGATGTCGCGGATGGCAATATGTGGCGCAAGCCCATGAAGCACAAACACAATGATGCCGATGGGCGGAATGATCATGCCCAATTCCACCACCACCACGTTGACCACGCCCCACCACACCGGATCGAAACCCATTTTCTCGATGACTGGCAGCACGAACGGCAAGGTGATGAGCATGGCTGCGATTTCATCGAAAATGGCACCCAGCGCGAGATACGCGATCAGCAGGCAGGCCACGACGCCGATTTCAGGAACCGGAAGCTTGCCGATAAAACCGACCAGCGCCTCGGGCACCCGAGCGAGCGTAATGAAATACGAAAATACCGAGGCGCCGATGATGATCGTGTAGATCATGGCGGTGGCACTCGCCGTTTCGCGTAGCCCCTGCCAAACCGCCACCCAGCTCATCCGACGACGGAGCACTGCAAAAAAAAGCGACAGGATCGCGGCCACCGAGGCCGCCTCGTTGACCGTAAAGACGCCGCTGTAGAGCCCGGCGAAGATCGACGCCATCAGCACCAGCACCGGCGAGGCCTCGCGAAGCGCCTGCCACTTCTCCGACCGCGGTACGCGCTCGCTCACCGGCGCCAGACTGGGACGCCACCAGACGATCAGGCGGATGGCAAGCAGGTTGAGCGCCAGCGCGATCGCCGCCGGCACCAGCGCCGCGTAGAACAGGTCGAAGATATAGGTTTTGGTGACAACGCAATAAAGAATCATAACGATCGAAGGCGGGATCAGCGCCTTCAAGGTACCGCCTGCTGCGATGGTTCCGGCTGAAAACGCAGGCGAATAGCCCCGGGCCAGCATCTCGGGCAAAGCCGCTTTGGCGAAGGTTGCAGCGGTGGCGGTGGACGACCCGCAAACGGCACCAAACACCGCGCAGCCGCCCATGGTTGAATAGGCGAGTCCGCCACGAAAATGACCAAACCAGCATGCCGCCGCGCGATAGATGTCGCGCGAAAACCCGGCGGCGCTCGCAAATGTGCCCATCATCAGAAAGAGCGGCACGGTCGCAAGATCGACGCTTGAAAGCAGACCCGCCGATTCGCCGGCGAGCACAGTCATCGCCGGTCCCCATCCAGACTGCAGGGCATAGCCCACCACGCCCACAACGATCATCGCAATGCCGATCGGTATCTGAAGCAGGATCAGCACACAGAGGGCAAGGAGCCCGAGCCCTCCGATGGCAATCGCGCTCACTCACCGCTCCGAATTGCGTGTTCAAACCGCCCGAGCAGGCGCCCAGCTTCAAGCAACACAACAATCACCTGTACTGCAAACGCCATTGCAAATATGGCGCAGACCCCGTACCAGAACGGCGCGGTAGGAATCTTGAGGATCCAGGTGGTTTCACCCGCACGCGCAATCTTTCCGGCAAAGACCAGGAACTGCCAGCCAAAGGCGGCCATGACCACCGCGGTGATGAGCGAAGCCAGTGCATCCAGCAGCCGGCCGGCGCGCGCCCCGAACACATGCGAGGCCAGCCGGATCGAGATATTGCTTCGCTCCATCAATCCGACCGGCAGACAGCAGGTGACCGCAAGCGCTACGGTCACCGCGGCCAAGTCACGAACCCCCTCGATAGGCTGATTGAGGAGCCAGCGCGCGAGCCCGTCAAAGAGCGTCATGAGCGCGAGAAACAAGAGCCCGGCGAGACCGAGCGCTGACAGCGCCCGGGTAGCCATCAGACCGAATCGCTCCAACCGTGACAACCCGCCCAGGACTGGTTGGGGATGCTCCGTTCCATCGTTCACAGGCGCCCCTTCATCAGCCACCTCCCATCGCAGGGGCGATCAACTTCAGCGGGGCTCAGCGACCCGCCCGAACGTTGGCAAGTTCAGCCCTCACGAGCGCCAGCAGTTCCTTGTTGCGGGGACTCTTGGCGACCCATGCGTCGATCACCGACTGGAAGGCCGGCTGCATGGCATCGAGGTCTGCCTGAGAGGGAAACACCACCTTGCGCTTGAGATCTGCCTGCAGCTGCTTCACAACCGACGCGTTGTAGTTGCCAATGCCTTCATTGAATCGCGCGGCCGTCCATTCACCGCTGTATTTGCGGATCGCGTCCTGCGCGGGCTTGGGAAGCGAATCGAATTTCTTTCGATTCATCAGCATGGCGAGCGGCACTACCCCGAGACGGGTGAAATAGTGGGCGCTTGTGACGCGGGAAATACCGAAGTCGACCAGCGGCGCGGGATGCGAGGTGGTGCCATCGATCGTGCCGCGGCTGATCGCCTCGGGGACCTCGGTGACGGGCATGCCGATCGCAACAGCCCCCAGCGCCTTGATGGTTTCGCTTTCAATCGCACCAGAGGTGCGGATCTTCTTGCCCTTGATGTCGGCAATTGAATTGATGGCCGAGCGCGAATGCAGGCTGTAGGGAGCGGTCCCAAACAGACCGATCGGAAAGAAATCGTCGTAGCCGCGGACCTTTCCGCTGTTCACGAGCCGCGTGAAAACCAGTGTTGCTTCGCGCAGGTCGGCAAACACGCCAGGCAGCTCGAACACCTCGTTTTCCTGGAAGCGACCGGGCGTGTAGGACGCGATCACCCAGGCGAGATCGGCCACCCCATCAAGCACCATCTGCGCCTGCTGAACGGGACTTCGCCCCAGGGCACCGTTGGGAAACAGTTCGATCTCGATGGCACCGCCCGCCTCCTTGTTGACCGCCTCGGCAAAGGGCTTGAACACGCTCTGGAAGGTGGCTTCCTTGTCGGGCGAAAAAATGGCGAACTTGAGCTTGACGGTCTGCGCCTGAATGCCAGCACTGGCGCCTGCCATGACGATCGCAGCGGCTGCACAGAATGCACGGATTCGGAATCGTTGGATGCTGGTGCCCATGGGTGTCTCCTCGTGAGTGTCGTGCGAGGAAATGTAGTGGATATTGAAGAAATGTCAATATTCAAGAATCGAATGCCACCAATCTCTAAACCATGGCCTGTCGCTTGAAGCAAATGTCACTATTTGAGATATTGATGGCTATGAATGCCCGTCCGTTTCCATGAGCAGCCTTGGATCCTCCCTCGCGATTCTCAGCCTGTTCGGGCCCGACCGCCCCACGCTCAGCGCTGAGGCCATCACCGAATCGCTGGGCTTCACCCGGCCCACAGCCTATCGCTATCTGCGCGAACTGGTCGCGAGCGGCCTGCTGGTGCGGCTCGCGCCAGGCACCTACGCGCTCGGGCCGCGCATCATCGAACTCGACTGGCAGATCCGGCGAAGCGACCCGTTGCTGCGGGCCGGACTCTCCGTCATCCCTGACCTGTCATCGGCCACCGGTTTTGAAGTGAACCTGGTGGGCCGTTATGGCGATCACATCGTCACCACCCACCAGCAGCATGGGCTGGAGCGACTGCCGCTCAGCTTTGGGCGGGGCCGCCCGCTGCCGCCGTTTCGTGGCGCCGGATCGAAAATCATCGTTGCGCATTTTCCGCGTGCGCGCCTGCGAAGGCTCTACGAAACGCATCGCGCCGATGCACGCGATGCCAAGCTTGGCAGTCACTGGGAAGAGGTCCGCCTGGCACTTGCCGCGATCCGCCGTCAGGGCTTCGCCGTGTCGCATGGCGAGCTGGACCCCGGCTATGTGGGCGTGGCAGCGCCCGTGTTCGCCGCGGACGGCGACATCCTGGGCAGCGTGATCGCTGCGCTGCCGCGCGAACGGCTTGCCGTCACCGACCTCGACCGCCTGACCGGACGCATCCGAGCAGCTGGCCAGGCCATCAGTCTTCGGCTGGCCGAATTCGGCGACGCCCCCGATCACCACGAGGGCGTAACCTCGATCACCCGATCACCCGCGCGGAAGCGCGCATGAGCCGAGATCACCTTCACGATGTGCTCATCATCGGCCTCGGTCCCACTGGCGCCACATTGGCCAACCTGTTGGGGGCCATGGGGCTGGACACGGTGGTCATCGATCGAGAGCCCGGATTCCTCGATCTTCCGCGCGCAGTGCATTTCGATGGCGAGGTCATGCGTGTGTTTCAGAACATGGGGCTCGCCGCTGCGCTGGAACCCCATCTTCGACCCTCCTCGGGCATGCAATATGTGAACGCCCGGGGGCTGCTGATGCTCGAAAGAAAGCCCGCCACCACACAGGGACCACAAGGCTGGGCAACCAACTATCTGTTCCACCAGCCCGATCTGGAAGGGGCGCTCTGCCGTGCGCTCGATCGGTTCGGCTGCGTCACGGTGCGAAACAGCGTCGAGGCGCTTGGCGTCACACAGCAGGCTGATCACGTCGCAGTCCGCGTGCGCAGCACCCTTCCGACGGGCTCCGAAGAGACGCTGCGTGCCCGCTGGGTGGTGGGTTGCGACGGGGCACGATCCATCGTGCGCGAAGCGATCGGCGGCCCGCTCCACGATCTGGGTCTGCACCAGGAATGGCTGGTGGTCGATGTCGAGTTGACCGGCGATGTCGCCCTGCCGCAGCCCACGGTGCAATATTGCGACCCAGCGCGCCCGGCCACCTTCGTCAATGTCACCGGCCGCCGCCGGCGCTGGGAAATCATGGTGATGCCCGGCGATACGCCGCAGGCCCTCCTGGAACCCGCCAATCTCTGGACGCTGCTCGCGCCCTGGATCCGGCCAGACCAGGCGAGACTCGTCAGGTCGGCGCTCTATACCTTTCATTCGCTGATCGCCTCGCGATGGCGCGCAGGGCGGCTGCTGCTCGCCGGGGACAGCGCCCATCAGACGCCCCCGTTTCTTGGACAAGGCATGTGTGCCGGCATCCGGGACGCGGCCAACCTCGCCTGGAAGCTGGCTGCCGTGGTGCGCGGCGAAGCCGCAGCGTTCATGCTGGACAGCTATGAAAGCGAGCGGCTGCCGCATGTTCGTGAATTCATCGAGACTGCCATGCGGCTGGGCGAGATCATTCAGACAACCGATCCGGCGGTGGCCGCACAGCGCGATCAGCGCTTCGCGCGCGAGGGCACCACCGAGATTGTCAACTTGTCACCCGCGCTCGGACCCGGTGCCCACACGGGACAGATCTCGGCCGGCACCCTCGCATCACAGCCTCGCCTGGCAGACGGCCGCCTGCTCGACGACGCACTTGCGGCCAACCGGTTTGCGCTGCTCACGGCAGCGCCTGAATCGCTGCAAGCATCGCCCGACGCACGCGCCGTGCTCGAGCAGCTCAATGTCTGCCAACTCAGCGATCCTGCGCTCGGCAGCTGGCTGCAGTCGCTGGGTGCTCAGCACGCGCTCCTTCGTCCCGATCGATATGTTGCCGCACTCGCCAATTCGGCCGCCGAGGTCGCGTCCTGGCCCATCAGCGGCTGGGGCTACTCACTCTGACAACACCGGGGAGACACCATGAACCGACAGCCGTTGAATCCAATCACTGCGAGCGATCGCGCCGATTTCGATCGTGATGGCGTCGTTTGCCTGCGCCAGATGTTCGATCAGGACTGGATCGCGCGCATGAACGAAGCGGTCAACCGCGTGATGGACGCCTCGCACCCGCTTGCCCGCCCGCGTGAGGTCACCCAGGCGATGGGTGGCAAGAGCGGCCGATACCACATCAATTCGTTTGTCTGGCACTGGGATGATGACTTTCGTGCGTGGGCACTCGAATCGCCCAATGCCGAAATCGCGGCCACCCTGATGGGCGCCGACCGTGTACGCATGTTCTACGACCAGGTGTTTGTGAAGGAACCCAACACGTCGGAGATGACCGACTGGCATCACGACCTGCCGTTCTGGCCCATGCGCGGCAATCAGATTCTGTCGATCTGGGTGGCGCTCACCGACGTGGGTCCCGACAACAGTTCGCTCGAGTACATTGCAGGCTCCCACCGCTGGAACAAGTTTTATCGCGCGGCCATTCCCGACAAGGATCCGCGCTTCAAGTCCGAGCTCGAGGAATGCCCCAACTTCAGCCTGTTGCGAAACGATCCCCAATATCGCTTTCTGTCATGGACCATGAAAGCGGGCGATTGCCTGGTGCATCACCCGCTCACCGTTCACGGTTCGGAAGGCAACTTCTCGCCTACCCGGCGACGCGCGGCCATCTCCAACCGCTACTTCGGACCGGACGCCGTGTGGGACCCACGGCCCGCCACCATGCGGGTGACGGGCGACCCGGTGCTGGAAGCCGGACGCCATCCCGCGGATGACCAGGTCTTCCCCATCGCCTGGGATCGGGCAACCGCGCAGCGCTCAGCCTAGCGGACAGTGCGCCAGGCAAGGCCAGCGCGGGTACCGCCCGCCACCGCCCCTCGCGCGGGCCGATACTCGCACCCCACCCAGCCCTGCCATCCGCACTGCGCCGCAACCTGATCCACCACCGCAAACAGATAGCGATAGTTAAGCTCGCCGACATCAGGTTCATGCCGCTCGGGCACACCCGCGATCTGCAAATGCGACACGCGTCCGGTGGGTAGCCACTGACGGATCTTCATCGCCACATCCCCCTCAACGATCTGGCAGTGATAGAGATCCATCTGCACACCCACGTTTGGTTCGCCGATTTCTTCGATGAGCGCATGCGCGTCATCCTGACGGCTGACGAAATAGCCCGGGTTGTCGCGCTGGTTGAGAGGCTCAATCAGGAGCGTCACGCCGAGCGCCGCGGCGCGACGCGCTGCCGCGCGAAAGTTCGCCACATACGTGGCGCGAAGCACCTCACGGGCGATCGCTTCAGGCATGATGCCCGCCATCACATGGACCCGCGGACAGGCCAGCGCCTGCGCGTAGATCAGCGCACGATCAATCGCCGCCAGAAATTCTGCCTCGCGTCCCGGTACGCAGGCGAGCCCCTTCTCGCCTTGGGTCCAGTTGCCTGGCGGCGCGTTGAACAACACCTGCTCCAGCCCGTGTCGGGCCAGTTGATCAGCGAGCACCGCCGGCTCGTATTCGTAGGGAAAAAGGAATTCTACGGCCTCGAAGCCATCGGCCGCGGCAGCGCCGAACCGCTCAATGAACGGCAGTTCCGGATAGAGCATCGACAGGTTGGCGGCAAATCTCGGCACAGCGCTTCCTCCCTTTACCAGCGTGCGCCAAATGCGCGGCGCAGATCGTCAATGGCCACCTCATCGAGCGGCGCCAAGGGCGTGCGCGCGAGGCAAGCGAGCCGTGCGGTTTCCTCAAGTTCTTCCAATACAGCCATCGCAGCCGCCGGGCTGTCCTGCCAGACCGTAGGCCCCAATCGAGAGAGCATCACCGCCCGGATCGGTCGACCCGCGCGCCCATAGCGTTCGATCTGCTCGGACACCGCATTGGCAGCCTCGGGCGCACCAGGGCGGTGATAGGGCACCACCGGCACATGCCCGACCTTCATCACAAAGTAGGGCGTGATGGGCGCAAGCAGTTCAGCACCGCACGGCGCGAGCGTGAGCGCCACGCAGTGCGTGCTGTGCGTGTGAATGATGGAGCGCGTGCCGGGGTCCCAGACAAGCGCCTGGGCATAGATGCGCCGATGCAGCACCGCAGTCTTGCTGGCCCGGTCGCCCGATAGCTGCTGCCCGTCCGGGTCAAGATGCGCAAGCGTGCCCGGATCGAGAAAACCCAGACAGGCGTCGGTGGGGGTGATCAGCATGCCCCCATCATCGAGCCGCACGCTGATGTTACCGGCCGTTGCATGCACATAACCGCGATCGAACAGGCTTCGCCCGACGCGACAGATTTCCTCGCGTGCGTGTGACGCATTCATGGTGATGCGCCAGCGTCGAGAATCGCAAAGGCGCGCGTGAAAAAATCATCGGCCCCGAAGTTGCCCGATTTGAGGCACAGATGCAGACCGTCACGCCGTCCCATCACCTGAGCCGCATGACACCACGGAACGCCCGGGTCGATCTGCGCACCAATCCGAAGCTGACGGATCCCCAGCGCCTGCACGCATCCACCCGAAGTCTCCCCTCCCGCGACCACCAATCGGCCGACGCCACGCTCAACCAGCGCCACAGCAATGCGCGACAGCGCCGCCTCGACCAGCGCGCCCGCCGCCTCGACACCGAGTTGTGCCTGCGCATTGCGCACCGCTTCCGCGGTAGCACTCGAGGCAATCAGCACGGGAACGGACGACAGCCGCGCTACGGCTTCATCAATCGCACGGGCAATCAACCGCTCGCCATCGGCGGCCAATTCAAGCGGGTCGAGCGCCAGCACCCACCCACCCTTCGAGCGGAAATGCGCAACCTGCGCAAGCGTGGCAAGCGAGCAGCTGCCCGAAATCACGGCGGCCGTCCCTCTTGCTGCGGGCAGCGTGGCAGCAGCCGGCGAGGGCGAAATCCCGACATTAGCCGGCAGCGCAATGGCCACGCCAGAGCCTGCGGTCATCAGCGAGGCGTCGCTCAGCGCGGGACCTAGCCGGAACAGATCGTCGTTGGAGATGGCATCCACCACGGCGATCCCCACGCCATCAGCCCGCAACTGCGCCATCCGAGCGCGAATCGCCTGCGGGCCCTGTGCCACACAGCGGTAGTCGATCAATCCCACCTGACGCCGGCTCTGCGCCTGCATCACCCGAACCAGATTCGAATCCGTCATAGGCGTGAGCGGATGATTGCGCATGCCGCTGTCGCTCAGCAGTTGTTCGCCCACAAACAGATGACCACGGAACACCGTTCGACCGTTATCGGGAAACGCGGGGGTGGTCACAGCGAAATCGCAGCCGAGCGCGTCCATGAGCGCATCGGTCACCGGACCGATGTTGCCCCGGGCCGTGCTGTCAAAAGTTGAACAGATCTTGAAGTAGATCTGTCGCGCGCCAAGCGTGCGCAGCCATTGAAGCGCAGCGAGCGATTGTTCCACCGCAAGCTGGGGTTCGATGGTGCGGGATTTGAGTGCCACCACCACTGCGTCAACGTCAGCATTGAGCGGCTCGGTGGGTACACCGATCGTTTGCACGACCCGCATACCCGCTCGCACCAGGTTGTTGGCAAGATCGGTTGCGCCGGTGAAATCGTCAGCGATGCATCCGAGCATGAGCGCCGCTGTCACGGTCAACCCGTCAGGCTACGCAGGCGGGATGGCGCTCACAAATGGTCGCGAGCACGGCATCGGGCTCCACCGACCACCAGTGTCGCGACAGGATCTCGACCTCATCGAAGCCGCTGTAGCCCGCCGCCCGTACGCGCCGTCCCAAGGCGCGCAGATCAATCACACCATCGCCCAGCATGCCGCGATCAAGGAGCAGATCGCGCGTTTCCGCCAGCCAGTCACAGATGTGATAGGCGAGCAGCCGATCGGCGCCTGCGCGGGCAAGCGACCGGTCGAGTTCGGGATCCCACCAGACATGGTAGGCGTCGACCGCAACCCCCAGCGCCGCAACCGAGGCGCCATTTCGAAGCGGCGCACGTTGCGGGTCGATCTCGTCGCACAGATCAAGCGCCTGGGCAAGCGTGTTGATGCAGCATCGGTCGGCCGCATACATGGGATGAAGCGGCTCGATCGCAAGCGGCACCCCGGCCGCCCGCGCATGACCCAGGATGGCGGCAATGCCGTCACGCACCATGGCCCGCGCACCGGGCAAATCGCGCGACCCGACAGGGAGCCCCCCGCAAACCAGCACCAGACATTTCGCGCCGAGGGTGGCTGCGTCATCGATCGCGCGTAGATTGTCCTCGATGGCAGCCTGGCGGCCTGCCTCGGTGGCTGCGGGAAACATGCCGCCTCGGCACAGACCCGTGACAGTGAGGCCATGGGCGCGGATCATGGCGGCGGCCTTTGCCGCGCCGAGCTCTGCGAGCTTGTCGCGCCAGGGTGAAATGCCCGGGATGCGGTGTCGAGCACACGCCTCGATCATTTGCGCGAGGTTCCACTGCTCGCGCACCGTGGCGGTGTTGAGCGACAGCGCCGGAATCGATGTGGCGGCTGAATTCATTGGATGCCGTGCACGGCCAACAGCGACGACATCCTGCTGCATGCTCGCTCGGGGTCGGTGATGAGCCCCGCCTGATCGGCCAGCCGGAAAATATCGGCGAAATGCAGAATGTTGCGTGTGCTTTGCTGCCCGCCCACCATCACGAAATGATCTTGATGGCCATTGAGCCAGGCCATGAACACCACGCCCGTTTTATAGAACCGGGTGGGCGCGCGAAAGATGTGGCGCGACAGCGGAACCGTGGGTGCGAGGATGCGATGAAACTGCTCGAGGTCGCCCGCACCGAGCGCATCGAGTGCCGCCGCAGCTGCCGGCGCGATGGAATCGAAAATCCCGAGCAGGGCATCGGAATAGCCCTGCGCATCGCCCGCAATCAGCTCGGCAAAATTGAAATCATCGCCGGTGTACATGCGGATGCCGGGGGCGAGCCTGCGCCGCATGGCAATTTCGCGGTCTTTGTCGAGGAGCGAAATCTTCACGCCATCAATCCGCGAAGCGTTCCGGTTCAGGACGTCCACCGCAACATCCATGGCGGCATTCAGGTCGGCATGCCCCCAATAGCCCGCCAGCGCCGGGTCAAACATGTCGCCCAGCCAATGAATGATGACGGGCTCCTTCACCTGGCTGAGCAGATGATCGTAGACCCGTCCGTAGTCATCGGGCGAACGCGCGCAGGCCGCCAGCGCACGGCTCGCCATCAGGATCAGTTGGCCGCCCAATGCCTCGATCGCCTCGATCTGCTGTTCATAGGCCGCAATGACCTCGGCCACCGTGCGCGACGGGTCTGGCGAGAGATGATCGGTTCCGGCGCCGCTCGCCACCCGCGCTGGCCCGCCATGCGGCGACGCGCCGAAAGCACGAGCCGCCGCGATGGATCGCCGGATCAGTTCGAGCGAGTTGCCCCAATCAAGACCCATGCCGCGCTGGGCGGTATCCATGGCTTCCGCCACCCCAAAGCCCAGGCGCCACAAATGTTCGCGATAGGCAATGGTGCGGTCCCAGTCGATCGCGGGCTCGAGCCAGGGATCAACGCTTGACAGCGGATCAGCCACCACATGTGCGGCTGCGTAGGCCGTTCGGTTCCAGCCGCGGACAGCGGGCGTCCAGGCTGGAACACCGCGCAAGGTGTAGCGATCGAGAGCGCCCCCGTTAGTGGGCAGGATCAGACTGGGCATGGATGACGATCTCCACTCAGGCCGGCAAGGGACCGACGTCCACCCAACGCCGCTCGCGCCAGGACTGAAGCGCAGCCTCCACGAGCTGGACGCCTTTCGCACCCTCGCGCAGGTTCCAGCGGAACGCGCCCCCTTCCACGACATGTCGAAGAAAGAGCTCCCACTGCGCCTTGAAAGCGTTGTCAAAGAGCACTGTATCGGGCACCTCTTGCCAGCCATCCATGAACTGAATCGGCTGCGGCAGGTCGGGATTCCAGACCGGCTTGGGCGTGTTGACCCGCGACTGCGTGCGACATCCCCGAAGCCCGGCGACCGCCGAACCGTGCGTGCCATCGACCTGCAGCGTCAGCAGGTCGTCGCGACGCACGCGCACCGCCCAGGAACTGTTGAAATGCGCGATCACACCCGAGGCCAGTTGAAAGGTTGCATACGCCGCATCATCTGCCGTGGCCGTATAGGGCTTGCCCTGTTCATCCCAACGCGTGGGAATGTGCGTGGCGCCCAGACAGGACACCGACCGCACCTCGCCGAACAGGTTGTCAATCACATAGCGCCAGTGGCAGAGCATGTCGAGGATGATCCCACCGCCATCCTCGGTGCGATAGTTCCAGCTCGGACGCTGCGCGGGCTGCAGATCACCCTCGAAGACCCAATACCCGAACTCGCCTCGAACCGACAATATGCGCCCAAAGAAGCCGGAGTCGATCAGCATCTTGAGCTTAAGCAGCCCCGGCAGCCAGAGTTTGTCCTGCACCACGCCGTGCCGCACGCCCGCCGCCTCGGCTGCTCGCGCAATACCCAGCGCGGCCTCCATGCTGGTGGCCGAAGGCTTCTCGCAGTAGATATGCTTGCCTGCCGCAATCGCCTTGTGGATCAGCTCGGGCCGCATCTGGGTGGTCGCGGCGTCGAAGAACACGGTGTCGGCCGGATTGGCCAGCGCCGCATCGAGGTCGGTGCCCCAGCGCAGTCCGCCATGCTGCGCGGCGAGCGCGGCCATGCGATCAGCGCCTCGGCCAATGAGGATCGGATCAGGCATCAATCGAGTGCCATTGGACAGTGGCACGCCACCCTGCTCGCGAATCGCCTTGATCGACCGGATCAGATGCTGGTTGAGACCCATCCGGCCAGTGACGCCGTACATGATGATGCCAATGCGCTGGGCGTTGCTCATCGAGCACTACTCCTGAGAATGAATGGTTGGCTGCCCTGCAACTGCGACCCGCGCAGTATGTCTCGATCCCCGCAGGCAAGCGCCGCGCGATGTTAACCCGCCCGACACAGACGGGAAAGCCAGCGCTTGCGCGAAGCGGAACCCGTCGCGAAATCGGTGCTTGTGGAGTGTGCGGGGGTCTCGGTAACATCCGCCGCTGCACGCCTGCATTCCGACTGACGGACCGTCAGTCATTGCCAGCGCATTTCAGGAGAATTTCATGCCCCGTATCCGGACGACTGTCGTCGGTTCCTACCCAGTGCCAGACTGGCTGGTCGCAAGCCCATCGGCCCAGGCACTCGCCGATGCCACGCGGGTCGTGATCCACACCCAGGAGCAGTCGGGCGTCGATCTGGTCTGCGACGGCGAACTCTACCGATTCGATATCAATCACCCCGAAACAAACGGGATGATTGAGTACTTCGTGCGGCCCATGGACGGCATCACCCAGCGCTTCACCTTCGATGACCTGATCGCCTATCGCAACACCTCGGGAACCCGGTTTCGTACCCGGCCCCCTGGGACGGTCACCGGTCCGGTGTCCAGCGGCACCCTCGATCTGCCCCTTGCCTGCGAGAGCGCGCGCAGGCTCGCCACCCACCCGTTCAAGTTCACACTCACCGGCCCGCACATGCTGGCCAAGACGCTCATCGATCGGCACTACCCCGACCTTCCCGCTCTGTGTGATGCCATCGGCGGCGTATTGGCCGAACAGGTTGCGCATTGCGAGGCTGACGTGATCCAGGTGGATGAAGCCAATCTTCCCGGCCATGCGGAAGAGTGGGAATGGGCGGCGGCATCCATGAACCGGGTGCTCGATGCCGCGCGCTGCCCCACTGCCGTCCATCTGTGTTTTGGAAACTACGGCGGCCAGAGCATCCAGAAGGGTAGCTGGGACCGCCTGATCGGCTATCTGAACGCGCTCCATGTCGATCATGTGGTGATGGAATGCGCGCATCGCCCCGCCGAGGAGTTGGCCGCGTTTCGCGAACTCCGACCGGGCATCGGATTCGGTCTGGGCGTGATCGACGTGAAGTCCACCACGATTGAGTCAGCCGAAGAAGTCGCCCGCGCGATTGAACGGGCAGCCGCCGTGCTGGGTGCCGATCGCATCCGCTACATCCACCCCGACTGCGGCTTCTGGATGCTCAAGCGGTCCATCGCTGACGGCAAGATCCGCTCGCTCGCTGCAGGCCGTGACTTGTTCGAGGGTATTCGCCGATGAGTCCGGGCAATTTTCCATCCGGATTTGCCAGCGTTGCCGCGCTAGAAGACACGATGACCGCGCCCTCGCAGGCGCTGATCAACGCGCTGCGCGCAGTCGATGGCGATCTGATCGTGCTGGGCGTGGGCGGCAAGATGGGTCCCACGCTTGCCCGGATGGCCAAGCGCGCGGCCCCCCAGAAGCGTGTGCTGGGTGTGGCCCGCTTCAGCGATCCGGCAATCGCCACCCAATTGCGGGAGGCTGGCGTTGAGCCCGTCAGCTGCGACCTGCTCGATCGCGAGGCGATTGCAAAGCTTCCCAACCACCGGGATGGCGTCACCAACGTGGTCTTCATGGCCGGACACAAGTTCGGTGCAAGCGGCAACCCCGCCTTTACGTGGGCAATGAATGTTGCGGTGCCGTGGATGGTGGCCGAGCACTATCGTGAGTGTCGGATCATTGCCTTCTCAACCGCCTGCGTGTATCCATTCTTCCCAACCAACGGCCCCGGCGCGACCGAGGCCGAGCCCGCCATCCCGCCACCTGGCGACTACGCTGCCTCCTGCGTGGGCCGCGAACGCATGTTTGAGCATGCATCGCAACGCTGGGGCACGCCTGGACGGCTGGTGCGCCTGTCCTACGCGATCGACATGCGCTATGGCGTGCTGCGCGATGTGGCCGATGCCGTGCTCAACCGTCGCGCCATTGATCTCACCATGGGCTGGGCCGATGTGATCTGGCAAGGCGATGCCAACGAACAGGCGCTCCGTTTGCTCGCGCACTGCACGAGCCCCACCACCCCCATCAACATCACCGGCCCAGCGCACACCTCCATTCGGTGGCTGGCAAGCGAGTTCGGACGACGCCTGGGCCGCGAACCCATTTTGACTGGCGCCGAGGCGCCCACCGCCTGGCTGGTTGACACGTCGGCCTCACAGCAGTTGTTCGGGTTGCCGAGCGTTCCGCTGCCCACGCTGATCGACTGGGTCGCCGACTGGGTGACACGGGGTGGCGAAAGCCTGGGCAAGCCCACACACTTCGAAGCGCGCGACGGTCGCTATTGATCGCACCCGCAGACAACGCCCGGGCCGCGATGCCAGACCAACCTGCCGTGCTGATCGAGCCTACGCTCGCCGATCTTGACGGTCTGCTCGCGCTCTCGGCGGCTGCGCACTGGAACCAGACCCAGGATGACTGGGCCTGGATGCTCGCGCACGGACGCACCCGGGCACTCCGCGAGGACAACACGCTGGTCGCCTCGACGCTGGTGCTTCCATGGCCTGCGATCACCCCTGCCCTCGCCCCTGCGCCCGCCCAGCCCCATCCTCCGCCCGCCCCCTCCCTCGCCTGGATCAGCATGGTGCTGGTGCTCCCGGCGCACCGCGGCAAGGGCCATGCAACCCGCCTCCTCGAAGAGAGCCTTGCATGGCTGCGCGAACCCGCGCAGCGTCACCTGCTTCCTGTGCTGGACGCCACACCCGCCGGCCGCCCGGTGTACTTGAAACTGGGGTTTGCAGACCAATGGGGCTTCACGCGGTGGGAACACCGCACGCACCGCGCCGGGTTGCCGGACAAGGCGGGCGCCCCCACCCACATGCCACTGGACTGCGCCGCGAACCAGGTCCCGCTGGTGCATGAACTCGACCGGCAGGCCTTCGGTGCTGACCGAAG
This sequence comes from Bordetella parapertussis, assembly GCA_945872335.1. Lineage (GTDB taxonomy): Bacteria > Pseudomonadota > Gammaproteobacteria > Burkholderiales > Burkholderiaceae_E > SYIM01. The sequence continues at coordinate 19,669 of CAMBZS010000023.1, forward strand.
CCACCTGCTCGATGACCTGATGCGGCGAGCCCCGTCGCTCGCTCTGGTCGAAAGCGCCCGCCAACCGTCCCACGGCTTCGTGCTGGCCAGACCGGGACGGGTCGCGACCCAGTTGGGACCGCTCGTGGCTCGCGATTGCACCTCGGCGGTTGAACTGGCGCAAGCGGCGCTGTCGCAGATCGATCGCGCCGTTTTTATTGACGTTCCAGACTCGCAGCGCGAGTTTGCCGACTGGCTTGCATCAAAGGGCTTTGTCCCGCAGCGCCCGTTCACCCGCATGGCGCTTGGCTCCCTCGGCCATCAGGCCCCGACGGGCACACCGATCACCGTCTTTGCGGTGGCGGGGCCGGAACTGGGCTGACGTGGCACGCGCTGCCGCGTGCCTCATGTCAGCCCGCTTGCCGACCTTATTTGGTCATCCGCACCGAACGATCGAGAAACTCGTTGGTGTAGGCGCTTTTGACGTCAAATGGCTTTTCGATGCCGATGTAGTCGCGAACCAGCGCGTAGTCGTCCTGCATGCGCTTGTCCTCATGCACCCCCAGCGCCATCTCCCGCGAGAACTTGTCGCTCATCAGCACTTCCACCAGTGACCAGTTCACCAGTTCGTTATCAAACTTGAGCGCGCCATTGGCATCGATCAGCGCCTGCACGCAAGGCTTTGGCTCCGCCACACAGGCTGCAAACGCACGCTGCGTCACTTTCACAAACTTGTCGATGGCCGCACGGTTCTTCTGCAGGAACTGCGGATTGACGATGATCGAATTGCCGTAGGGATTGAGCCCGGCATCACGCCAGGCGAGAAACCCCATGTCAGCCCCGAGCTCAGCCTGAAAAACATGGTGCAGGTTGTAGAACGATGTGGTGGCATCAATCGACTTGGCCTTGAGTGCTGACAGCTTTGCGTTTGCGTCGATATTCACCCAGGTGACCGACTTCGGGTCCATGCCGTTCGCCTTGGCGAGCGCAGGCCACATGATGCGCGCGCCGTCTGCTGCCGGATTACCGATACGCTTGCCGGCCAGATCTTTCACCGACTTGATGCCCGAACTCTTGAGCCAATAGAGGCCCTGTGGCGAATTGGCATAGACGTTGAAGACCGCAACGGTCTGGGCACCCTTGCCCGCAGCCACCAGTACGCCTGCCATGTCAGCCAGCCCGACCGGATTCGCGCCCGCGCCCACCTTTTGTGTGGACAGCGCCGATCCGCGACCCGGCTCGAGATTCACATCAAGGCCCTCTTTGGCATACCAGCCAAGCTTCTTGGCGTAGTAGTAAGGGGCATGATCGCCACCCGGCACCCAGTTCAGAACGAAATCGATCTTGGTCTGTGAAAAAGCGGAACCGGCGGCGAGTGCCGCGGCAACCACCAGCGCCGCGCGGGTGGCGGCAAAGCGTTGAATCATGGTGAGTCTCCCTGTTGTGATGACACGTGTAGGCGCGTGCACGCCGTCTCGTCTCATCATAGAACATTGACGCCTGTCCGGCCATCGATCAAGATCCCCGCCGTCTCGTCTGATTACTGCTCACTGCCGTGCACCGATCCCAGCTTCCCGCCGCCATTGCCCAATTGCTTGCCGAGGGCACAGTTATTCCCGCCCACCCGCTTGCGCTCACCGCCGAGCGCAAGCTCGACCGCAGGCGGCAGCGTGCCCTCACTCGCTACTACGTCGAGGCCGGCGCCGGAGGGCTGGCAGTCGGCGTACACGCCACTCAATTCGCGATCCGCGAACAGGGCCTCTATGCGCCGGTGCTCGAACTCGCGGCACTCGCTGCTCGACAGCATCTCGAGGCGATGGCTGACACCAGGCCACTTGTCATGATCGCCGGGCTCGCCGGCGACACCCGTCAGGCCATCGCTGAGGCGCGAACCGCGCTGTCACTGGGCTATCACTGCGGCATGCTGTCGCTCTCGGCCATGCGGGGCGCGTCTCAGGACGCCCTGATCGCGCACTGCGAGGCGGTCGCGGCTGAAATCCCGCTGGTTGGCTTCTATCTTCAGACCGCCGTCGGCGGCATCGAGTTGTCCGCCTCGTTCTGGCAGCGCTTTGCCGCCATCGACAACGTGGTCGCCATCAAGGTGGCCCCCTTCAACCGCTACCGGACGCTCGATGTCGCACGCGGCATTGCGCTCGCCCGGGCCGAAGATCGCGTGGCGCTCTACACCGGCAATGACGATCACATCGTGCTCGACCTGGTCACGCCCCTGGCGGTGCGACGTCCGACGATCGACGGCGCCGGAATCGAAGAGGTGAGCTTGCCTGTCCGGGGCGGGCTGCTGGGTCACTGGTCAGTCTGGACCCATGCCGCGGTGAAGCTCTTCGGGCGCATTCAACAGGCGCGCCGATCCCCGCAGATCGACACCGCTCTGCTCGCGCTCGATGCCCGGGTTACCGACTGCAACGCCGCACTTTTCGATGTGGCCCACCAGTTCGCTGGCTGCATTGCCGGCTGTCATGAGGTGCTCAGGCGCCAGGGGCTTCTCGCGGGAATCTGGTGCCTGGACCCGAACGAAACGCTGTCTCCGGGGCAGGCTGAGGCGCTCGATCGGGTGTGCCGCGAACACCCGGATCTGATTGATGATGATTTTGTGCGAAGCCGGCTTGATCGCTGGCTTGCCGACTGAGGACGATGATGAACGCACTCGACTCGCCAGCCACCCGCTGGACCTTCGCCATACTCGCCCATCTCGGACTGGTGTTGGCGTGGTACCTGTTCGTCGAAATCGGGCAGGTTCCAAAATTCGTGATGCCCTCGCCACAGGCCACGCTCGATGCGCTCATGAATCCCAACTACAGCTGGTGGACCAATATCGCGGTGACAGGCACCGAGATCTTTGGCGGCTATCTGATCGCGCTGGTCGTGGGCGTGCTGCTCGCGCTGGTGTTCACCTGGTCACGCGCGCTGGAAGCGCTGTTTCTGCCGCTCCTCGTTACCCTCAACATGATCCCGAAGGTGGCGCTCGGCCCGCTCATCATCGTCTGGTTCAAATACGGCGTCTTTCCCAACACACTGATGGCGTTTTCGATTGCGGTTTTCCCCATCCTGCTCACCACCGCACGGGGGCTTCGCGAAATCGAACCCGAGCTCCTTGATCTGGTGAAGTCGCTCCGGGGTTCGCGCTGGCAGGTCTTTGTGAAGATTCAGCTGCCGGGTGCTCTGCCCTACATTTTCTCTGGCATGAAGGTGGGATCGATCCTCGCGGTAGCGGGTGCTATTGTGGGTGAGTTCCTGGGCTCCGACAAAGGGCTCGGTTACCTTATGCTGCAGGTTCAGGTCACGCTGGATACGCCTGCCATGTTCATGGCGGTTATTCTGATCACGATCATTGGCATGTTGCTGTATGGTCTGGTTCTGTTGCTTGAAAAACTGATGGTGGTCCGCGATGCCCGGGTGGCGTAAGCCCGGTGCACGGAACCCCTGCCCGCACAACCTTCAAAGGAGACTCGTCATGACCCCTCGTCGTTCGTTTCACTCGCGTCTGCTCACTGTGGCCGTCGCGGGAATCACGATGATCGGTGTGGCACCAGCCATCGCCCAAACCGAGATCAAGTTCGGTCATGTGGGCGAACCGGGGTCGCTCTATCAGGTCATTGCCGATGAATTCGCGCGGCGTGCCAACGTGCTGCTTGCCGGCAAGGCCAAGGTTGTGGTCTACGGCAGCAGCCAGTTGGGCGGCGACAAGGAGATGCTGCAAAAACTGCGTCTGGGCACGCTCGATCTCTCGCTTCCCTCCACGATCATGTCGTCCGAAGTGGATCTGATCGGCATGTTCGAGATGCCCTACATCGTGAAAGATCGTGCGCACATGGCACGCATCGAGAAAGAAATTTTCTGGCCGGATATTGCACCCGCCATCGAGAAAAAGGGGCTCAAGGTGCTTTCTGTCTGGGAAAACGGCTATCGCCACCTCACCAACAACCGACGTCCCATCACCGTGCCGGACGACCTGAAGGGCATCAAACTGCGGGTACCCGAGGGCAAATGGCGCATCAAGATGTTCCAGAACTATGGCGCAAGTCCAAGCCCGATGAAATTTTCAGAGTTGTTCACTGCGCTGCAGACCGGCGTGATGGACGGCCAGGAAAATCCGTTTACGCAGATCTACTCCTCCAAGCTCCACGAGATACAGAAATTTCTGTCGCTGTCGGGCCATGTCTACAGCCCGGCCTTTCTCACTGCGGGCCTCAAGCGGTTTTCCGCTCAGCCCGAACACATCCGCACGGCGATCGAAACCGCTGCCCGCGAAACACAGGCTTTCGTCTACGAAGCCGCCGCGCGCGCCGAGAAAGAGCTGCTGGACAAAATCCGCGCGAGCGGCATTCAGGTGAACGAAGTCAACAAGGACGCCTTCATCGCCGCCAGTCGGAGCACCTATGAGGAGTTCGGCAAGGAAGTGGCAGGCGCCAAAGCGCTGATCGACAAGGCTGTTGCTTTGGGACGCCCCTGACCATGCACCCCACCGTCGCTCCCTCGCACCCGCTGGTCCGATTCCGCGAACGCTATGCGCTTGGCCTCGAGCGTCTGGTCATCCTTCTGATGGTGGTCCTCGCCGGCGAAGTCGTGCTGGGGGTGTTCATGCGTGCCATTGGACGCCCGCTCGTCTGGTATGACGAAATGGCATCGGTGCTCCTCGCCTGGCTCACCTTCTATGGGTCAGCGCTCGCCTCGGCCCGACGCGCGCACATCGGCTGCCCGGAGTTGGTCGACCAGTTGTCAGCCGGGCCACGCCGAGCCTTCGCCCTGGTATCCCAGATCATGGTGATCGCGTTTTTCGCGCTGGTCGGATGGGTGGGCGCAGACATTCTGCCGGTGCTCGCGGACGAAATGCTGGTGAGTGTGCCGTGGCTCTCGGCAGCCATGGTGCAGTCGGTGATCCCGGTATCGGCCGCGCTCATTCTGGTGGCCGAGTTCCTGAACCTCATCGATCTGATTCGCGCCCAACCCGCCGATCGAACTGCTTCGTCGCTCGCCGACGGGCTTCACTAGCCGGGAGCACCTCATGGGCACCATGTTCCTTTTGTTTGCGGCGGTCCTGCTGCTGGTTCTGATCAACGTTCCGATCGCAGTGTCGCTGGGCATCGTCTCGGTCACCGCCATGCTGGTCACCCAGGGAACCGATTCCCTGCCCAATGTCGCCCTGGTCATCTACAACGGCGCCACCAACTTCCCGCTTCTTGCCATTCCGTTGTTCATTCTGGCGGGCGCCATCATGAACGCCTCAGGTATTTCACAGCGCCTGATCGCGTTTGCCGGTGCGCTGTTTGGCTGGGTTCGGGGGGGCCTTGCGCATGTGTCGATCGGCGCCTCGTTGTTCTTCGCCGAGATCTCGGGCTCGGCGGTCGCCGATGTGGCCGCGCTGGGCTCGATCCTCATCCCGGGCATGAAGGAAAAAGGCTACCCGGCCCCCTTTGCGGCGGCCGCGATGTCGTCGGCCGCAACGCTCGCAGTGATCATTCCGCCGTCCATTCCCATGATCCTTTACGCGGTCATGGCCGAAGCCTCTGTCGTTCAGCTGTTTGTCGCCGGGATCGTGCCCGGCCTCATTGGCGCATTCGGACTCATGCTGATGGCAAGCTGGCTTGCGCACCGATACAACCTGCCCAGCGACGAACGCTTCTCGCTCGCTCGCGTAGCACAAACCGGACGCCGCGCATTCTGGGCGTTTCTCCTTCCCATCATCATTCTGGGGGGCATCTTCGGCGGTATCGTCACTGCCACCGAAGGCGCGGCGCTCGCAGTCGTTGCTGCGCTGTTCGTGGGCCTGCTGATCTATCGCGAGCTCAACCTCAAGACATTGCGCGCTGCCATCGTCGAGGGCGGCATCCAGACCGCCGTCGTGATGTTGCTGGTTGCCACCAGCGCGCTCCTGGGCGCCTATCTCACCGAAATGCAGTCGCCTCAGGCGCTCGCCCGCGCAGTGTCCGACTTCACGAGCAACAAGTGGCTGGTGCTCGCGCTCCTCAACGTATTGTTTCTGTTCCTGGGCATGTTTCTGCATTCTGCTGCCGCCATCATTCTGGTGGTGCCCATCGTGATGCCACTGGTGCGCGCCGCAGGCATCGACCCCGTCCATTTCGGGCTGATCGTCACGATCAACCTGGGTATCGGTCAGCAGACACCGCCGGTTGCCAGCGTACTGATGGTGGCAAGCTCAATCGCCCGCGCCTCGGTGTGGGATGTCACACGGGTCAATGTCTGGTTCATCGGCGTTTTGCTGGTGGTGCTGATGCTGGTCACCTACGTGCCGATCACCGGTATGGGTCTGGTCGAAGCGTTTTACCGCTAACCACGCGGCGCGGCCCGGCCGCGCCGCCATCCCAGCCAGCCCGACACGCTCCACACCAGGAGCACCAGCAAGGCAAGGCCCGCCGCGATCGGGCGCTCCACGAAGGCAAGCAGGTTGCCATCGGCCTTGATCATCGAGCGGATGAAGTGCTCTTCCAGCATGGTGCCAAGCAGCATACCCAGAATGGCTGGTGCGATCGGGAAGCCGTGGGTTTCCAGAAACCAGCCGATCAACCCGGCCGCCACCAGAATCCAGAGATCAAAGGGCGAGTTGTTGATCGCAAAAGCGCCCACCACGCAGAACAACAGAATCACCGGCATCAGCAGGTTTCGTGGCGTGCGAAGCAGCCGCGCGGCCACCTTGATGCACAGCCAGCCGAGCGGCAGCATCAACAGATTCGCAATGATGAACAGCAGAAACACCGCGTAGATACTCGACGGGTTGTTGATGAAGATGGTCGGCCCGGGGTTCAGGTTCTTCATGTAAAGCACACCAATCACAATCGCCGTGATCGAGTCGCCGGGTATGCCGAATACCAGCGCTGGAATCCAGGCGCCCGCGAGTGCGCTGTTGTTGGCTGCTCCCGCTTCCACCAGCCCCTCGGGATGCCCGGTCCCGAATTTTTCCGGCTCTTTCGAAAAACGCCGGCTCATTGCGTACGACATCCAGGCCGCAATGTCAGCCCCTGCGCCAGGCAGGGCGCCAATCACCGTGCCGAGTGAACTGCCCCGCAGCGTCTGCACCGGATACCGGCGAATCATGGCGCCCATGCCACGAAACACCGAACCCACCTGGCGGCTGACCGCGGCAAGCGGGTTCGCGTCCAGGCTGAAGCGAAGCACCTCGCTCACGGCAATGAGACCGATCATTGCAGGAATCAGGCTCACGCCGCTCAGCAGATCGGGCGAATCAAACGTGAACCGGGGGTGTGCAGCCGGATTCTCAAGCCCGACACAACCGAGCAGCAGGCCGAGGAACAGGGTGATCATGCCCTTGAGCGGCGCATTGCCACTCACGAACACGGCGCAGGTGAGACCCAGGAGCACCAGCCAGAAATACTCGAACGAGCTGAATTGCAGCGCCGCCGCGGCAAGGGCTGGCGCCGCCAGAATGAGTACCGCGGTACCGAACAGCCCGCCGATCACC
>CAMBZS010000024.1 GCA_945872335.1 Bordetella parapertussis
GCGTGAGCGCTTCCAGCGTGATCGAGAACGAATCAGCCCCCACCGCAACGGGCAGTTCGCGCGTGGCTGCAGGGAGCGAAGCGAACGCCCGCTCAAAGCGGGCTGCGTGAACCGACTGCCCCGCCTCGGCACCGGCCGCCACGACGGGCAGGTCGAGGCGAAGCGAGGCCTCCCCCGGAATGCACACCTCTCTGCACATCAGCCAGGCGGCGCGCGCCTCCAGACGCACGCGGGTGCCCGCCGCCTGCTCGGGCACCTGAAGCCGCACGGGCAAGACAACCTCATCCTCATAGCCGTAGCTGGCAAGCGGCGCGATCAGAAACCGCGCGGGGACGGGCCACTGCAGGGCCCCCGCCGAAAACCCTGGCGGGATCTGCCACTCAAGCGTGGTTGCGAGCCCGGAATCGCCGGGATTGCGCCAATAGGTGTGCCAGTGCGGATCGTGACGGATACGCAGCCCCACCCACTCGGCTCGGCCGGCGCGGAGCGAATTGACAGGCGCCACCAGTTCGACCTCCACCGCGTCCACGCGCACCGGCGCCGCCCATGCGCCATCAGGGATCAGGCAGGCGGTGCAGACGGCCAGAAGCAGTGCGCGGATAAACCGACCGGTAGCGGATTGGTTGGACATGATGGGTTGGGCACGCCGAGGCGCTGTGACGCCACGATACCGCCTGATTATCCCACCGTCGGCGTCAGAGCTTGGGCGCGATCAAGCCCTGGAACTGCCCGGTCTGTGGGGTCAGGACTTGAAATGGCCTGGAACGGCCCTATAATTAGCACTCGCGCGAGATGAGTGCTAACAACTGGTCGTCATGACCGGGTTTGCCGGATTCCCGTCCGGAGCACCCGTCCCGCCCGACCCTGGTTTCGGCCAGTCTGGTCATTTTCCAAAACCCCTTGTTTTCAAGAACTCAGGAGCCTGTTTCATGAAACTCCGTCCTTTGCATGATCGCGTGATCATCAAGCGTCTGGACAACGAACGCAAAACCGCCTCGGGTATCGTGATCCCCGATTCGGCCGCCGAGAAGCCCGATCAGGGCGAGATCCTCGCCGTCGGTAATGGCAAGGTCGGCGACGACGGCAAAGTGCGCCCGCTCGGCGTGAAAGTCGGCGACAAGGTGCTGTTTGGCAAGTACAGCGGCCAGACCGTCAAGGTTGACGGCGATGAGCTCCTCGTCATGCGCGAGGAAGACATCATGGCGGTGGTCGAGGGTTAATCACCAAATAGCAGTGGCTTCGACTTAAGCCAATCCCTACTTACACGTTTTCAGGAGTACTCCGAACATGGCAGCAAAGATTGTTCTGTTCCACGACGACGCGCGTCACAAGATGGTTGCCGGCGTCAACATCCTCGCCAACGCCGTCAAGGTCACCCTCGGCCCCAAGGGCCGCAATGTCGTGCTCGAGCGCAGCTTTGGCGCCCCCACCGTCACCAAAGACGGCGTGTCGGTGGCCAAGGAAATCGAACTCAAGGACAAGTTCGAGAACATGGGCGCGCAGATGGTGAAGGAAGTCGCTTCCAAGACCTCCGACAACGCCGGCGACGGCACCACCACCGCCACCGTGCTGGCCCAGGCCATCGTCCGTGAAGGCATGAAGTACGTGGCCGCCGGCATGAACCCGATGGATCTCAAGCGCGGCATCGACCGTGCGGTCATCGCGCTCACCGAAGAGCTGAAGAAGATCAGCAAGCCCTGCACCACCACCAAGGAAATCGCGCAAGTTGGCTCCATCTCCGCCAACAGCGATGACGAAATCGGCAGCATCATCGCCGAGGCCATGGAGAAGGTCGGCAAGGAAGGCGTGATTACCGTTGAAGACGGCAAGTCGCTCAACAACGAACTCGACGTCGTCGAGGGCATGCAGTTCGATCGCGGCTACCTGTCGCCCTACTTCATCAACAACCCCGACAAGCAGATCGCGGTGATGGATGATCCGTTCGTGCTGCTGCACGACAAGAAGATCAGCAACATCCGCGACCTTCTCCCGGTGCTCGAGCAGGTTGCCAAGGCTGGCCGTCCGCTTCTCATCATCGCCGAGGAAGTGGAAGGCGAGGCGCTCGCCACCCTGGTGGTGAACAACATCCGCGGCATCCTGAAGACCGTTGCTGTCAAGGCGCCGGGCTTTGGCGACCGCCGCAAGGCAATGCTCGAAGACATGGCCATCCTCACCGGCGGTGTCGTGATCGCCGAGGAAACAGGCATGTCGCTCGATAAGGCCACGCTGGCCGACCTCGGCCGCGCCAAGCGCGTTGAAGTGGGTAAGGAAAACACCACCCTCATCGACGGCGCCGGTGAGTCCAAGCTCATCGAAGCCCGTGTCAAGGCCATCCGCTCGCAGATCGACGAAGCCACCAGCGACTACGACCGCGAGAAGCTTCAGGAGCGTGTTGCCAAGCTCGCAGGCGGTGTTGCCGTCATCCGCGTCGGTGCTGCCACCGAAGTCGAGATGAAAGAGAAGAAGGCCCGCGTGGAAGACGCGCTGCACGCCACCCGCGCTGCCGTGGAAGAGGGCATCGTGGCGGGCGGCGGTGTGGCGCTCCTGCGTGCCCGCGCCGCGGTTAAGGTCAAAGGCGACAACGCCGATCAGAACGCAGGCGTCCAGATCGTGATGCGCGCGGTGGAAGAGCCGCTTCGTCAGATCGTCAACAACTGCGGCGAAGAGGCCAGTGTGGTGGTGGCCGAAGTCCTGAAGAGCAAGGGTAACCACGGCTACAACGCAGCCAATGGCACCTACGGGGATATGCTCGAGATGGGCGTGGTTGATCCCACCAAGGTCACCCGTACCGCGCTGCAAAACGCCGCTTCGGTGGCCAGCCTGATGCTCACGACCGACGCCATGGTCGCCGAGCAGCCGGAAGACAAGCCGGCCGCGGGCGGCATGCCTGGTGGCATGGGCGGTATGGGCGGCATGGGCGGCATGGATATGTAATCCAGCCTGCTCAGGTGAGGCGCGGCGCGCAGGCGCTACGCCTCACCGAGTCGTGCGATCCCCGCGTGATGAGAGTCCGCGGGGATTTTTTTCGGTACGATCGCGGGTTGCCCGCAACCGTCACCTAGGTCTTTCACGCAATGTCCGATTCTGAGCATTTCGACGACTTCGACCGTGTCTGGTCCCAGCGCGATCTTTCCCGCGCAATTGGATGGAAGCGCCTGAGCTCATGGGACAGCAGCACCCGCACGCTTCGGGCCGTCTTTGAAGTACGTCCGGAGTTCTGCCACTCCGGCGGCACCATCGCACAGGGCGGCTTTGTCACCGCCTGGCTCGACGCATCCATGGCGCAGGCCACCATGCGCGACACCCAATTCGAGAACAATATCGCCACGCTCGAAATCAAGGTGTCGTTTCTGAAGGCGGTGCCCCCGGGTGACGTGCTCGCCGAGGGCCGCGTACTGCGGCGTGGCAGGCGTGTGGTGTTTCTCGAAGCAAGCCTGTTCAATGCCGACGGCACCGAACTCCTTGCCACGGCCACATCCACCGGACTGATCGTTCCGCTGGTCCTCGACAAGGAATGATCCTGTGAAGCGCGCACTCAACTTCAGCTCCGGCCCGGCCATGCTGCCGGAGGACGTGCTCAGGCAGGTCGCTGCCGAGATGCTCGACTGGCAGGGCAGCGGCATGTCGGTGATGGAAATGAGCCATCGCGGCGAGCACTTCATGCGCATTCACGCCGAGGCACAGCAGGACCTGCGTGACCTGATGGGTATTCCGTCCGGCTATCGGGTGCTGTTTCTTCAGGGCGGTGCCACGCTGCAGTTCACGGTGGTGCCGATGAACCTGATCGGCCTCACCGGCCACGCCGACTACGTCACCACTGGCGAGTGGTCGCGAAAGGCGCTGCGCGAAGCACGACGCTATGGCGATGCGCGCGAAATCGCAAGCGACGAAGCCAACGGTTTTCGCACGATCCCGTCCCCGGACAGCTGGACGCGTTCAGCCAATGCTGGCTACCTGCACCTCTGTTCGAATGAAACCATAGGCGGGGTCGAGTTTCACGCCCTGCCCGACACCGGCAACACGCCGCTCGTCGCCGACATGTCGTCCACCATCCTGTCGCGGCCAATCGATGTGTCCCGCTACGGGCTGATCTACGCGGGCGCACAGAAAAACATTGGCCCTGCCGGACTCACCATCGTGATTGTTCGCGAGGACCTGCTCGGCCATGCGCTACCCGGCACGCCCGCGCTGCTCGATCTGGGCGCGCAGGCCGATGCCGACTCCATGATCAACACCCCCTCCACCTTCAGTATCTATGTCGCCGGACTGGTATTCCGATGGCTCAAGCGTCAGGGCGGGGTCGCGGCCATCGAAAAGCAGAATATTGCCAAGGCCCGCCTGCTCTACGAGTGCATCGATCAGAGCCGTCTCTACGTGAACCGTATCGATCCCGCTGTGCGTTCGCGGATGAACATCCCGTTTCAGCTCTCGCGCCCCGAACTCGACCATGCGTTTCTTGAGGGTGCCGAGCGTGCCGGCATGGAGCAGCTCAAAGGCCACCGGACCGTGGGCGGTATGCGCGCCTCCCTCTACAACGCGATGTCCGTCGAGGGCGTACAGGCCCTGGTCGATTACATGCGGCACTTCGAGCGACAACACGCATGAGCGCCGCGCTGCTGCATTTCCCGGGTCTCCCCGGGTCGCTCGATACAGACACGCTCAACGCGCTCCTCGCGCCTACCGACCTACTCGATTACCGGCACCCGGCCGTGCAGTCTTTCGTGCGCAGCGCTGGCGCAGAGAGCGGCTCGCCCGTCGAGCGCGCCGTCGCCCTCTTCTATGCCGCCCGCGACCGGATCCGCTACGACCCCTACCGGATCAGCGCAGCGCCTGCCGACTACCGCGCAAGCAGCGTCGCGCTCGCCGGCTATGGCTGGTGTGTGCCGAAGGCCTCGCTCCTCGCAGCCTGCGCGCGCGCAGTGGGCATCCCGGCAGCCATCGGTCTGGCCGATGTCGCCAACCATCTGAATACCGAAAAGCTGCGTGCACGCATGGGCGGCACCGATGTCTTCTACGATCACGGCTACGTGGCCATGCTGCTCGATGATCGCTGGGTCAAAGCCGTGCCCGCATTCAACATCGAACTCTGCCAGCGGTTCGGTGTGAGCCCTACCGAGTTCGATGGCCGCAGCGACGCGCTCTACCAGGAGTACAACGCCCGCGGCGAGCTGCACATGAGCTACCTCGCCGACCATGGCTGCTGGAGCGATCTGCCGCTTGACAAGGTGTTTGCCGATTTTGCCCGGCATTACCCCGGCGCCATGTTCGCTCAGGGTATGGTCGCGGAATCGTCGCGCTTCGAGGACGAGCGGCCGCTCGCGTGAGCCGCGAGCGCGGCCAGCACCTCCTCGTCACTCACCTGCGGAAAGCGCAGATAAAACTGCGAGATCGAAAAAAGCGTCCGACTGCGTCGTGGGCACACAACTTCGTCGGCAAGACCGACAAGCGCTGCCAGCGACTCCGACTCTGCAATCGGCACCGCGCACACGAGCCAGGCCGGGCCGCGCCGTCGCACCCAGCCCAGTGCAGCACGCATCGTGGCACCAGTGGCCAGCCCGTCATCGACCACGATCACGCGGCGCGCGGCGAGCTCCTCCGCCGGCCTCACGGCGCGATAGCGCTGAAACCGCTCCGCGAGGCGCGCGCGCTGCCGCCGGGTCTCCTCCGACAGCCATGCTGCGTCGGCCGATGATTCGAGCCCGGGCGTCGTGACCACCACGCCATCACCGTCGACTGCGCCGATGGCGACTTCCGGCTGGCCGGGCGCGCCGAGCTTTCGCACAGGCACGAGATCCAGCGCCGCATCGAGTCGCCTGGCAAGTCGCGCGCCCATCGGAACCGCGCCGCGCGGAATGGCAAGCACGAGGGCGCCCCGCCCCTTGAGATGAGAAAGCGCAGCCGCGAGCACGTCAGCGGCTTCGGTCCGGTCGGCATAGGGCGCGCCGGGTTCGTCATCGAACGCTGCCGAATCGCCGGATTCGCTGGCTCTGGTCATGCTTCCGCCCTCCGTTGGACGCATTCAGTATCGCGATCGAGCGGAGCACCCGCACCGCGTCAGATCAAGCGAGCAACAAACGCTCCTTTGCCAGACTGCCAGGAATCAACCCCAGGCCGTGTTGCCGTCGATACAGTCGGTGGCAATGAACCTCTTCCCAATGTTCGATGTCGGTGCCGCCTGGCGCTGGGGGTCGTTCGTCCCCCCCATCATGGCAGCCACCTACGCGTCGCCGGCAGTGGTCTCCCAGCTTGCGGGCCTGCGCTGCCGCGATCTGATCCACCATGCGCGCGAGAAGTCCAGCTTCTACGCCAAACGATTCAAGCATCTTCCATTCGGTGCCGCGCTCACCCAATACCCCAGCGTGAGCCGCGCCGAACTGATGGTGCATTTCGACGACTGGGTGACCGATCCGGACATTCGGCTTACCGATGTGAACGCATTTATCGCCGACCCCAGCCGTTGCGGCGAGGCTTTCCTGGGACGCTACGCAGTCTGGACCAGTTCAGGAACCACCGGGGTGCCGGGCGTTTATGTGAGCGACCCGGATGCGCTTGCCATTCATGAGGCGCTCCTCACCACCCGGACAGCGGGCTCGAGCAGTGGAGCCTCACTCTGGCGGCTGATGATGGGTGGCGGGCGGCTCGCGCTGATTGCCGCGCAGGACGGCCACTTCGCCGGCATCACCACCTGGGAGCGTGCCCGTCGTTCGGCGCCCTGGCTCACGTCCCGGTGTCGCGCGTTTCCTGTTACCGCCCGGGTCGGGGAACTGGTGGCGGCGCTAAACGACTGGCAACCCGCCTTGCTCGCGAGCTACCCCTCGATGCTGTCGGTGATGGCAGACGAACAGGAAGCGGGGCGGCTCACGATCAAGCCCGTCGCGCTCTGGAGCGGCGGCGAGGAACTGCCCCGGGTCGAACGGGAGCGGCTTTCGCAGTCGTTCGCCTGCCCGGTCCACGAAGAGTATGCCGCGTCGGAATGCATGAACATCGCATTCAGCTGCGGCGCAGGATCCCTGCATCTTCACGCCGACTGGGTGATCCTTGAACCAGTCGATGAGCGGGGTCGCGTTCTTCCACCCGGTCAACCGTCGGCCAGCACCCTGCTCACCAACCTTGCAAACCACGTGCAGCCCCTCATCCGCTACCAGCTGGGCGACAGCATCACGTTTCTCGCCAATCCTTGCGAATGCGGCTGCCCGCTCCCAAGGCTCCGTGTGGAGGGTCGAAAGGATGATGTGCTGCAGCTCCCCGCCGCGCACGGCATGACGGTGACGATTGTTCCGCTTGCAATCGAGAGCGTGCTTGAGGACCGCGCGGGCATTCATCAGTTCCAGCTCCGCCAGAGCAGCCCGCACGGGCTGACCGTCCGGTTCAACCCGCCCGCCGGGCTCACCCAGCATGACGCCTGGCCGCGGGTCGAGCACTGCCTGCGCGAGTTTCTCGATCACCAGGGCGCGCGCTCAACCAGGATTTCGCTGGATCCCGCACCACCACAAGTCGATCCGGTGAGCGGCAAGCTCCGCAGGATTCGCGGCGCGGGTGTCATCCCCCGGGCATGAACCAGGGCGCAGCGGCCCCTGGGACATGCCCGGGGGTGGAATGCATTTCATCGCCGCGGACAGGGGCGCAACCGGGCGATGTCCGCCCCGCATTATCATTGGGACGGGCGGTTGCCTTGGCTGGCAGATCCGCCATCCCCAGGCGCGTTCACGCGCCCCTTTTCGACCAGGAGACCATGATGGGTTCGATGATTGATTTCGACCGCGCCGACGGCAAGGGCAAGGCGCGCGGCTATCTCGCCAGCAGCACCCGTGCGGGCGCGCCGGGCGTGGTGGTCATTCAGGAGTGGTGGGGCCTGCAGGACCAGATCAAGGGCGTCTGTGATCGGCTGGCTGCAGAGGGGTATCACGCGTTGGCACCCGATCTGTACAACGGCGTGGCAGTGCCCTATCACGATCCCGATGCGGCTAACAAGCAGATGACCTCGCTCAATTTTATTGACGCCACCGACAACGCAGTACGGGGCGCGGTGCAGTACTTCAAGAAGCAGGGCCTCAAGGCTGGCCTGACCGGATTCTGCATGGGCGGTGCGGTCACCATCATCGGGTCAGTGCGTATCCCCGAACTCGACGCCGGGGTCTGCTTCTACGGCATTCCGCCTGCGCAGGCGGCCGATCCGGACCTGGGCCGGATTCCGCTCCAGGGCCACTTTGCAAGCCGCGACGACTGGTGCACGCCGCAGGCGGTTGAGGCATTTGAGGCAGCGGTTAAGGCTGCAGGAAAGCGCGTGGAATTTCACATGTATGAAGCCGACCACGGCTTTGTCAATGAACAGCGCGATGCCGTGCATGACGCGCCAAGCGCCAAGCTCGCATGGGAGCGCATGATGGACTTCTGGAAAAAACACCTGGGCTGACCGCGCACGCTCAGGTCGAGCCTGCCCGCGCACGCGTGGGCAGGAGCACCATCGCAATGGCAAACACCACACAGGCGAGTGCCGCGCCATCCTGCCAGTGGAGCGGCTCGTTCAACACCCAAGCGCCCGAAAACAGTCCGATGACCGGAATCATCAGAACCGACAGACCGCTTGCCACCGGCGACAGCGTGGAGGCCAGCCGGAACCACAGCAACTGCGCAACGCCGAACACCACAAAGCTGTTGTAGAGCAGCGCAAACACGGCGGGCGCATCGATCGCCGCCGGCTGCCAGCGATCAAGTTCGGTGACGAGCGCCAACGCGCTGCAAACAAGGAGCGCAAGCACCACCGACCAGAATGTGATCACCTTGATGGATGCGGGCAGGCGACGTCGGCGCGTCAGGTGCGTGCCATAGGCCCAGGCGCCTGCCGCGCAGAGCATCAGCGCTGTCCCACCGGGGCTGCCACTGATCGCTGAGAGTTCGCTCGCCATGAGAAGCGCGACACCGCCTGCTGCCGCAAGCACCCCTACCGCCAGCCGCACCCCGGGGCGGTCACGATAAAGGATCATGCCGAGCACCGCCGCCCAGATCGGCATGGTGTAGCCCAGAATCGCGGCACGGCCGGACGAGAGCAGGGACACCCCATACATCACGCACACGTACCAGATCACCAGGTTAAAGAGCGCGATCAACAGCATTTCGGCCCAGTGCTCGCGCGCGATCCGGATCGGTTCGCCTGCCGCGCGGATCATCCACCAGAGCATGGGCAAAGCAAGCAGCATCGTGATCGACCGGAAGGTCATGGGCGCAACGACACTCACCCCCGTCTTCATGATCGGCCAGTTGATGCCCCAGAGGACGGTGAGCAACACCAGTCCACCGAGTTCGCGCCCGGAGAGTCGATCCGTGGTCACGCTTTCCCCTGGCTCAGCGCAGGGACTAGAATCGGACTCAGAACATTCTCCAGGAGACAGACGGCGTCATGAATTTCTCATTGTCGCTCAGACAGGCGTGGGCACGCGCCGATTCAATGCTCTGCGTGGGCCTGGACCCGGATCCGGAGCGTATTCCCGACACGCTCGGACGCGGCCCTGAGGCGATTTTCACCTTTTGCCGCGACATCGTTGATGCCACCGCCGCCTGTGTCTGCGCATTCAAGCCCCAGATCGCCTATTTCTCGGCGGTACGCGCCGAGCGTGAACTCGAGCGACTGATCGAACACATTCATGCGAAGCACCCCGGTATCCCCGTCATTCTGGATGCCAAGCGCGGCGACATCGGCTCCACCGCCGAGCGCTATGCAATCGAAGCGTTCGAGCGATACGGTGCCGATGCCGTCACCATCAACCCCTACATGGGGTTCGATTCCATCGAGCCTTGGCTCGCCTGGGAAGGACGCGGCGTGATCCTGCTCTGCCGCACCTCGAACCCCGGCGGCAGCGACCTTCAGGCGCTCGACGTCGGGGGCGAAGCGCTCTACGAGCGAGTTGCCCGACTGGCTGCTGGCCCCTGGAATGCCAGCGGCCAGATCGGGCTGGTGCTGGGTGCCACGTTCCCCGCCGAACTCGCCCGGGTGCGGGCCATCGCCGGCAACTTGCCGATGCTGGTGCCCGGCATCGGCGCGCAAGGCGGCGATGTGGCAGCCACCGTTACCGCGGGGCTCGCCGACGATGGCTGGGGCATGGTGATCAACTCTTCGCGGGCCATTCTGTACGCCGACCCGGGCGCCGGCTTTGCGCAGGCGGCGGCACAGGCTGCCGAAAGCACGCGAAACCAGATCCGGGCTGCGCGCACGGCCGCATGGACCGCCCGCTCGGGGTAAGGAGCACCCATGAGAGTCCTGGTCGCCGAAGATGACCGTACGCTTGCAGACGGCCTGTGCCGGGCCCTGCGCGCCAACGGAAACGCCGTCGATCATGTTGACGACGGGCAATCGGCTGACACCGCACTGGCCGCCCAGAACTACGATCTGGTCATCCTCGATCTCGGGCTCCCCAGACTGACCGGACTCGATGTACTCAAACGACTGCGCTCGCGCGGCAGCAGCACCCCGGTACTCATTCTCACAGCGGCCGATTCAGTCGAGCAGCGGGTTCGCGGCCTCGATCTCGGCGCCGATGACTTCATGGCCAAGCCCTTCGCCCTCACTGAACTCGAGGCCCGCATTCGGGCATTGGTCCGCAGGGGCATGGGCGCTGCGAGCAGTACCCTGAAGCTGGGCTCACTCAGCTACGATCACGTCGGTCGCCAGGCATGGGTGGCCGACCAGCAGGTTGAACTTTCCGCGCGCGAACTCGCGCTTCTGGAGATCCTCCTCCAGAGGAACAGCCGGCTGGTGAGCAAGGAACAGATCGTTGAGCACCTGTGCGGCTGGGGCGAAGAGGTCAGTCACAATGCAATCGAGGTCTACGTCCACCGCCTGCGCAAGAAACTCGAGGGCGGCAACGTCCGGATTGCTACGGTGCGTGGTCTGGGCTATAGCCTGCAGCGCAGCACCGACGCGGAACCGCGCTGATGTCCGAACCCGCGGCGCGTGCGCCGTCTGTCCTGAGTGACCTGGTCGCCACGCGCGAAAGCCCCCCTCCGCCTGCAGCGCCCGCCCCAGTAGCCAGACGCCGTCGGCGATCTGCGCCGCACCGTCGGGTCAATCCGTTTTCCCTGGCTGAACAGCGGTCGTTGTTCGGCGAGATTCTCGACTGGATGTTCGCCCCCCTCATGCTGCTGTGGCCGCTGTCGGTGGCGGTCACCTTCGTGGTGGCGCGTTCACTGACCGACGCGCCGTTTGATCGCACACTCATTGACCGCGTGGAAGTACTGCGCGAGAGAATCACCGCCGGCGAAACCGACTCGCGCGCACAGTTGCTGCCGCTACTCGAGAGGCTCGCCCGCGCCCAGGATGGTTCCACGCTTCGCATTCAGGTTGCCGGTCCCGAGGGGCGTATCGTCGCGGGCGACAGCGGGCTCGCTCGGCCCGGGCTCTACGACTTCCCAGCCCCTGAGCGCATCCGCCTTCGTACCGTCGTCGATAACGGCGTCGAATGGCGTGTGGCCTACACGTGGGCGAGTCCATCCGACTTGATCGAGAACGGATTGCTCCTCATTCAGGTCGCCGACAATTTTGACAATCGTGATCAGCTGGCAAGCGAGATCATTCGTGGCGTCCTGTTTCCGCAGTTCATGATCCTGCCACTCTCCCTGCTCCTGGTGTGGTTCGGACTCAGCCGCGGCCTGGCGCCAATGAAACTGCTGCAGCGCAAGATCCAGCAGCGCCGGCCCGACGATCTCTCACCCATCGATCCCAAAGAGGCGCCCGAGGAGCTCACACCGCTCGTCGCAGCGTTCAACGATCTGCTCGCCCGTCAGGCGCAGACGCTGCAGGCGCAGCGGCGTTTCATCGCTGACGCTGCCCACCAGCTGAAGACTCCGCTCGCGGGCCTGCGCACACAGTCCGAGCTTGCCATGCGAGAAACCAATGCTGACGAGCTGCGCCGCACGCTCGAGCACATCGCTTCCAGCGCAGAGCGGAGCGCGCATACCGTCAGCCAGTTGCTTGCGCTCGCTCGCACCGAGAATCTGCGTCACGCCGTAGCGATGGATGAGCTCGATCTCGCTCCGCTCGTTCGCACCGTCATCGCCGACCATTACAGCATCGCGGTCGAGAAATCGATCGATCTCGGCTTCGAAAGCGATGACCTCCCGGCCCCCATCACCGGACATCCGATTCTGCTGCGCGAGATGATCGGCAATCTGATCGACAACGCCATCCGGTACACCCCCGCCGGCGGCATCGTGACTGCACGGGTGCAGACAACGCCTGCCGATGTGGTGCTCGAGATCGAAGATGACGGAATCGGTATCGCACCCGCTGACCGGGAGCTGGTGTTCAACCGCTTCTTCCGGGTGCTGGGGGCGGGCGCCGACGGCAGCGGCCTGGGGCTGTCGATCGTGCGCGAAATCGTGGGCCAGCATGGCGCTGCGGTTGCCATCTCGGACGGGTTGATCTGGCCCACCCCGCGGGGTGCTGGAACGGGCAGCCGCCTCACGGTGCGCTTTCCGAAATTCAATGACGAAGGTCTGTAGCAGACGGGAGCAGACAGCAATGTTCAAGGTTAATGCTGAGCAACAGGCAATCATCGATGGCGTCACCGCGGTCTGCACCCGGTTCGGCGATGACTACTGGGCCGAGTGCGATCAGGCGGCGCGTTTTCCGCGTGAGTTTCATCGGGCCATCGCCGATGCCGGATGGTTGGGTGTGACCATGCCTGAAGCCTATGGCGGCGCGGGGCTGGGTATCAAGGAGGCGTCGCTCGTCATGCACACCGTTGCGCAGCATGGCGGTGCGATGGCGGCTGCTTCATCGATACACATGAACATGTTCGGCCCCCATCCAATGGTGGTTCACGGAACACCCGATCAGAAGTCTCGATGGATTCCCAGGCTGGTCACGGGCAGCGATCAGGTGTGTTTTGGGGTCACCGAGCCCGACGCAGGGCTCGACACCACCAGCATTCGCACATTTGCGAAAAAGGTGGAAGGTGGCTATTGCGTGTCGGGCCGCAAGATGTGGACCTCGACCGCGCAGATCGCCAACAAGATCCTGTTGCTTGCGCGCACCTCGGCAAAGCCCGCCAAGGGTGAGGGCAAGCCCACCGACGGGATGTCGCTCTTTTACACCGATGTCGATCGCACAAAGATCGAGGTCCGCCGGATCCCGAAGCACGGCCGGGCTGCAGTCGATTCGAACGCTGTCTTCATCGATGATCTGTTCATTCCCGAGCAGGACCTGATCGGCGAGGAGGGGAAAGGGTTTTATTACTTGCTTGATGGTCTCAACCCAGAGCGCATCCTGATCGCGGTCGAAGCGATCGGCATCGGCCTGGATGCCCTGCGTCGGGCCGCACGCTATGCACGCGAGCGCGTGGTGTTCGGTCGACCAATCGGCCGCAACCAGGGCATTCAGCATCCGCTTGCCGAGTGCTGGGTCAACCTGGAGGCGGCATTGCTGCTGGCCGAGCGTGCAGCCGACCTCTATGACGCCGGACTCGCTTGTGGGCCTGAGGCAAACGGCGCGAAACTGCTGGGCTCGCGCGCGGGGTACGAGGCCTGCCAGCGCGCGGTGCTCACGCACGGTGGGATGGGTTATGCGAAGGAGTATCAGGTGGAGCGCCTGCTTCGCGAAGTGCTCATCACCCGGATCGCGCCGGTCACCGATCAGCTGGTGCTGTCGTTCATCGCGGAAAAAGTGCTCGACCTGCCGAAATCGTACTGAACAGCCGCAGTTTGGCCACCGCCGGGCGGTTGGCTCGGGACGGACCTGTCGCGGGTTGCTCCCGCACAAATCAACGCATCGCGGGGTGCGGTCTCATGACCTCTGTTCATCACCTAATCGAACGGAGGTCATGATGAAGATGAAAAGCGCAGTCGTGCTCACATCGGTCGCCGTGCTGGCTGGCGGCGCGGTCCATGCATCCGAAACTCGGGGGGCCGCAGTGCCAATCCTGCTCGCACAATCAATCCCCGAAGAGCCAGTGTACGGCAGCCAGATGATGACCGAGCAGGAGCGAAACGAGCACCGGGCGCAGCTTCGAGCTGCAAAAAGCGAGGAGGAGCGTGAGCAGATTCGGCGGGCGCATCATGACCATATGCGGCATCGGGCACAGGAGCGCGGGATGACACTTCCCGATGAGCCGCCTGCGCGCGGGGCCGGTACAGGCCTCGGGCCGGGCCCAGGCGCAGGTCCGGGCACAGGTCCGGGCGGCGGAGCGGGCCCGGGGCGAGGTCGCTAGGCGGCGTGGCGAAGGGATTTTGACAACCGAAGCAACCGCCGGATAGAATTTCAGGTTCGGCGCATTAGCTCAGTTGGTTAGAGCGACGGAATCATAATCCGCAGGTCCGGGGTTCGAGTCCCTGATGCGCCACCAAATTCACGAGCCCGCAAGGTTGCGTTCGAAACCCTTCGAAAGCGCCCGCGGGCTTTTTTATTGCCGAGGCAGTGGCGAGTTAGTAGCGTTTGTCGTTAATACCATCAGCCGTTATCATTCGGCATGATTCGGTCCTTTCGCTGCCCCGATACCGAGGCGCTCTTCAACGGCGTCCGAGTCCGTCGTTTTGGAAATTTCGAACTGGTTGCGTTGCGCAAGTTGCAGCAAGTCAATGCTGCCACGTCGCTACAGTTCTTGAGGGTGCCACCTGGAAACCGACTCGAGGCTCTCGGCGGCGACCGGCGGGGCCAGTACAGCATACGGATCAATGAACAGTGGCGAATATGTTTCGCCTGGAATGATGGGCACGCACACGACGTCGAGATCATCGACTATCACTGAGGACAGTAACGCGATGAAACGGCAAATCCCCCTCGTCCACCCTGGAGTCATCCTGCTGGAAGACTGGCTCAAGCCCATGGGGCTCAGCCAATACGCGCTTGCCAAAGCGATCGGTGTTCCCGCCCGTCGTATCAACGAAATCGTCAAAGGGCTGCGCGGTGTAACGGTTGATACCGCTCTTCGGCTTGGGGCCTATTTCGGCACCGATGCCCAAAGCTGGCTCAACCTCCAGGACCACTACGATACCGAGCGAGCGCGCGAACAAATGGCCGAGACCCTCAGGCGCATAGCAAGGCGTGAGAGTGTGAACACGTGAATCGCTAGCCTTGCTCTTCGGTACGCGGAATCATAATCCGCAGGTCCGGGGTTCGAGTCCCTGATGCGCCACCAAAATTCCATCTGCTTGGGGCGGTCTTCAAGCATCCCAACCCGCAATGTTCTGTCCGGATCCAGCCGGAAGTACCTGCGGGTTTTTGTTTGTCCCGGCTCATGCCTCTGCCTCCCGGGAACCGACTCGAGGCTCTCAGCGGCGACCGACGCGGCCAGTACAGCATCCGGATCAATGACCCGTAGCGGATATGTTTTGTCTGGCATGACGGCCACGCGCGCCATGTCGACATCATCGACTATCACTGCGGGTGACCACACCATGAAGCGGCAGATTCCCCTTGTCCACCCGGGTGTCACTACGACACCGAGCGCACACGCGAGCAAATGGCCGCTATCCTCAAGCGAATTGCGCGACGGGAGAGCCTGAATACATGACCAACTGGACCGCTGCGACCCCATGCCCCAATTCAACGCCAATCAGTCACGCCTGCTCTACAACGGCACCATCATCACGTGCGACGATCAATCGACGACTGCCTCCGCAGTGTGGATCGAGGGCGAGCGGATCCGCGCAGTAGGCGCACCAGGCAACTGGCCGGAGCAACCTGGTCCCGAGGTACCCCGGCTTGACTTGCAAGGTCATGCGGTCGTGCCTGGCCTGACCGATGGCCACGCCCACATCGACCGCGAGGGACTGCTCGCGCAGTTGCCATCGCTTGCCGGGGCAGCAACGGTCAGCGACATTGTCGATCGCTTGCGCGAAATCGCCCGTCATACGCCACCCGGACACTGGATCGTGACGGGGCCACCCGGCACGGCGCCCGAGTACATGCCCGGTCCAAGCGGCCTGGAGGGCGGCCAGATGCCCAACCGCCACGATCTCGACCGTGCATGCCCGGAGCACCCGGTCTACATCAGACCGATCTGGGGATACTGGCGAAATCAGATGCCATTGCTTTCCGCCGCCAACACCCAGGCGTTGCTGCGCGCCGGAATCTCTGCACATACGCCCGATCCCTCTCCCGAGGCGCGCATCCTGAGGAACGCCGCCGGCGAGCCAACCGGCGTGTTCGAAGAGCACACGCTGGTGCCGGTCATCGAACACACGCTGATGCGCTCTGCGCCAGGCTTTACGGCTGACCAGCGAACCGCGGCGCTGCGGATCGGCATGGAAACCTACAGCCGCTATGGCACCACCGCGGTATTCGAAGGCCATGGTGTTGCAACCGAAGTGATCAACGCCTGGCAAACGCTTCATGAACAACAGGCCCTGAGCGTGCGCGCAACGCTCGCGTTCAGCCCCAACTGGCGTCTGCAGGCCCATGGCGATGCCCGTCAGTTGCTGGCGGAATGGGGGCGATGGCTCGCACGTCGCGGCTGGGGCGACCATTGGCTGCGAGTCCAGGGGCTCTATGCCGAAATCGACACCGATCCGCTCAACAACCAGCTTCGGGCGGGCAATCATCCCTGTACTGGCTGGGCGGGATTTCAAGCGGGTGCGGCGCTCCCACGAGAGGCGCTTGCCGCACTGCTGATCGAGGCGGCAGCGAGCCGGGTCCGGATCGCAGGCATCTGGCCCACCTTGTTGCCGCTTTTCGAGCAAGCCAATCGCCACCACCCGATACATGATCTGCGATGGACGCTTGGACACCAGCCGGCCCTTGATCGCGATCAGATTGCACAGATCAGCGATCTGGGTCTGGCACTCACCACGCACACCAACCGCCACCTCTACAAGGACGGCGATCGTCTCGCTGCCCGCCACCCCGAAAACGACATTGTGCCGATGCGAACGCTGATCGATCGCGGCATTCCGGTTGTGCCGGGAAGCGATAATCTGCCGCCGTCGTTGTTCGAGCCGATCTGGCACGTTTGCGCGCGTCAGACGCGAAGCGGCCGTATCATCGGACCCGATCAACGAATCAGCCGAATGGAGGCGCTCAGGCTCAGCACCCGAAACGGCGCATGGCTGACAGAAGAGGAGGCCGTGCGCGGACAAATCGCGCCTGGCATGCTTGCCGATCTGGTCGTACTGGACGCAAACCCCCTTGAGTGCCCGCTTGAACGACTGCCCGGGATCCGGGCGCGCTGCGTGATCGTAGGCGGCAGGTTGATTCATTCTGACCTTTGACATCCACGGAGCCTTTGATGCACCTGAACCGGATTCATGCTCTCGCACTAAGCATCACCGCAGCCCTGCTGCCCGTCGCAAGCCAGGCACAGGACACCGGGGCCTGGCCGAATCGCGCCATTCGCGTGGTGGTCCCCTATGCGCCGGGCAACACCGGCGACATTACATTTCGCCAGATCCAACCGCTGCTGGAGTCGCGCCTGGGCGCACGTTTCCTGATTGACAACAAGAGCGGTGCGTCAGGCAATATCGGCGCGGAAGAAGTGGTCCGGGCGCGCCCCGACGGGCACACGCTCCTGCTAGGTGCCACCAACAACTATGTGACCAACCAGCATCTGATACGCGGCATGCGGTTCGATCCGCTGAGCGATCTGATGCCGATCACCATGGTGAGCAACGCGCCATCGGTCGTGGTGGTTGCCGAGTCGCTCGCGGCAAACGATCTGCGCAGTCTGTCCGCACTGGCCGCCAAAGCCACCCCGCCGTTCGCATTCGGATCGCCGGGAATCGGCACGCCACCGCATCTGGCCGCCGAGCTGTTTCGCCAACTGGCCGGCGTTGAAATGGTTCACGTTCCCTACAAGGGAAGCCCACCCGCTGTTCAGGGCCTGATCAACGGCGAGACACAGCTCTACGTCACCGCTTTCAGTTCAGTCGCTGCGATGGTGAAGGCCGGGCGACTGAAAGCGCTTGCGGTCGCCGGCGAAAGTCGCCTGGCTGCACTGCCCGACGTGGCGACCAGCGCCGAACAGGGGATGCCTGCGCTTCGCACCGGCAACTGGTGGGGACTGTCGGCGCCGCAAGGTACCGATGCCGGGCTGGTTCGCAGAATCGCCGACGCGGTGAAGGAAGCGCTTGCCGATTCCACTGTCCGCGCCCGGTATCAGGAACTGGGTCTCACCGCGGTGGGCAACGCACCCGCCGAGTTTGCCGAGCAGATGCGCCGCGAGGCAGCGTCGTGGAAGCAGGTGATCGAGCGCGCAGGGCTTCAGCCCAACTGAGTGCTCGCGTTCCGCGAGCCATACGCCGTCGCACCGATCAAACTAGCCATGTGATCCAATCGACCGATGCACTGATGGAGGAACCTCGATGAACCGTCGCAAGCTATCGCTTTCGCTTGGTCTACTGGCGCTTTCTCCCTGGGCGGTTCGGGCCCAGCCGTCTGCCTACCCGTCACGCCCTGTGAGTCTGGTGGTGCCGTTTGCAGCGGGATCATCGTCCGACACACTCGCACGACTCATCTCTTCGCGGGCGGCCACCCCCTTCGGCGGCACATTCGTGATCGACAACCGCCCCGGAGCAGGCGGGTTGGTTGCCGCGCAACGCATGGCGCGAACGGCGCCCGACGGCTATTCGCTCATGTGGGGTGGTGGTACCGCCATTACCCACGCCGCCATGCAGGCGGATCCGGGCTACGACGTGGTGAAAGACTTCACCCCCATTGTGACGCTCGCCGAACACCCGGCCGTGCTTGGTGTCCGGGCAGACCGCCCCTGGAAGACCATTCAGGATGTTTTCGCCGCGGCACGCGCAGCGCGCGACCAGCCACTGCGGTACGGGTCAGGCGGAATCGGCACGCC
This sequence comes from Bordetella parapertussis, assembly GCA_945872335.1. Classification (GTDB taxonomy): domain Bacteria; phylum Pseudomonadota; class Gammaproteobacteria; order Burkholderiales; family Burkholderiaceae_E; genus SYIM01. The sequence goes on from CAMBZS010000024.1 coordinate 18,780, forward strand.
GGCCCACATGGCCGCGGCCGCCATGCTGAAGCTCATCGGCGCGGAAGGCATTCACGTTCCCTACAAGGGCGCCAATCAGGCCACCCTCGCCGTCGAGCAGGGTGAAGTCGACTTTGCGTTTGCGATCAGCAATATCGCGCTTCCCAGACATCAGATCGGCCGGATCCGGATCCTCGTGTCGGCGGGCTCGGTCAGAATGACTGCGCTCCCCGATATCCCAACGCTCGCCGAAACCCTCAAGGGTGGTCCAGTGGTCATCAGCGGATCATCGGTTGTTGGCCCCTCCGGGCTTTCGCCAGCGGTCGTCGACAAGATCGCTGGCGCGTTTTCCGAGGCCATGACGCGCGATACCGACCTGCGCAAGCGCATCGCCGACGAGGGCGGCTCCATTGTGCTCTCCAGCAGCCCGGCTGCCTATCGCGAGGAATGGGCGGTTGAGTTGAAGCGGCTCAGAGACCTGATTGCACTATCTGGCGTTCGCGCCGAATGAACCACCCGACCCAAGCGGCAGATTTTTTCGCCCAATACGACAGCTTTGGCGAGCGGCGGGCGGGCTCGACCGGCGACCTCGCCTCGGCCGCCTGGCTCGTCCAGCAACTCGCTGGCGTGCGGGCTCTGCACACCACGTTCCAGAAGGTCCGGTTCAGGCGCTTTCTGCCCGGAGAGGCAACCCTTCATGCGCAAGGCGTCCCGCGCATCCAGGGCTTGCCCTTGTTTGACGGCGGACTTACCGAACCGGACGGCGTCACGGGCCAGATCGGGCCGCTGGGTTCGGATGCCGACATCGGCTTTGCGGTCATGGAACCCGCCATGGCGAGCCTTCCCAACAACGCCTTTACACGCGCCCGCGCCGACAGCAGTCACCGCGCCATCGTGATTGCACTCACCACGCGCGACGGCGGTCTGGCCCCGCTCAATGCGCACGACAGCGACCACCCCTTCGGCCCACCGGTCCTGCAGATCGCCGGACGGGAGGCGCAGGCGGTTGCAATGCTGAGCAAACACGCCGCGCAAGTGACTGTTACCGCCACGGGCCGCCATGATGTCGCGGAGTCAAGTAATGTGCGCGCGGAGCTGCCAGGTGAAGGCCCGCCCCTGCTGCTGCTTACCCCACGCACGTCGTGGTGGACCAGCACCGCCGAGCGCGCTGGCGGCGTCTTTGCCTGGGTGCAGGCCCTGCAGGCGCTTGCGGCCTCAGCGGCTTGCCGACGCGCGGTCGCAGCACTTGCCACCTGCGGACACGAACTCGGACACCTGGGCGCGCATCACGCCTTTGCCATCGAACCGGAACTGGCCAGCGAATCAGCGCTGGTCATTCACCTGGGCGCCAACCTCGGCACCGCTACCTCACCAGCGTTGACCGTTCGAAGCAATATCGACGGGCTGGCGCAGCGGATGCGCGAGCTGCTTGCGAACCGGGGCTATCCCGCAGAGGCAGTCCTTGCCGAAACCGGCGGCAAGGCAAGTGGCGAGGCTCATGAAATCGAACAGCGGGGCGGCCGCTATCTGTCGCTGATTGGCAGCAACCCGTGGTTCCATGCGCCTGAAGACCGCTGGCCGACCAGCATCGATCTCGATCGGGCATGCGCCATCTCGCAAAGCGTGACCGCGCTGGCAATCGCCGAGTGCGCCCCGTAACGCAGCGCGAGCTCGGCAAGGCCGGGCAACGCTTCCTGACTGCGGGTGGCGCCGCACATGATTTATCATCCCAATCAAGCACCAAGTCGGTCCAACCTGTTCTGTTCCAACGCTTGTTCCCTCCACCATCGCACCGTCAATGAATCACCCCCGCATCATTGTCGATCTGATCCTCGTGCTCGCCGCGCTCGTCGCACTGCTGATCCCATTGGTGCAGATCGCGGCCGAGGCGCACATCGGACAGACCGAGCGGCAGTTCGCGCGCCGCTACACCGAGGTCTGCAACGTCGAGGGCAACCTGTGCGTGATTGCCTCGGGCACAAGCCGCGGGCAGCCCTTCGGGCGCCTGCTCCCCGGGCAGTAGGCAGGCGCTCCGCTCGGGGCTCCGGGCATCTTCCTGTTCCGTCCACCCGTTCGGTCCCCCTCGTCAGCTCGTGAGAGCAGGTGCATCCGCACTTGCGTCCCATCAAGCAGGCCACGCCGCAGAATCAACTGATTGGCCGTTGACCTGCCCGCCATTGCCGGCTGTCAACGAGGACACGACACCCCCCTGAAACACTCGCGGGCCGAGGCTCATCACGCCTCTTCACCCAGGAGATTCAGGACCATGCTGCATCCCATATCAAGCGGGCTCAACGGTTCACGCCCGACGGGCGTGCCGCCCGCCGCCCCTTCCCCCTCGCGCGCCGCCTGGCGCACCACACTTGCGATCCTCGCGCTGGGCGCGCTCGCAGGCTGCGGCTCGAGCGGCGGGGGAGGTACCGGCACCGAGCCTGATACCGCCGCCCTTGCCACGCCTCCTGCCCCGGTAAGCGGGCTGGTTGCCACCGTTGGCAACAGCCCGTCGATCACGCTCAAATGGACGCCGTCAGTCGGTGCCGACGGCTATATCGTCTACTGGTCGGAGTCGCGCGGCGTGACGCCGGCCACGGCCAAGGTGATCCGGGAAGCTTCATCACCTTTTCTTCACGACGGACTCCCTGCCGGAAAGCCCTATCACTACGTCGTGACCGCAGTGAATGCCGCAGGCGAAAGCGCGCCCTCTGCCGAGGTGTCGGCGCTGCTGCCGCCCGGTGCACCCACAGGCGTGACCGCGCTACCAGGCGACTCCATCAATACGGTGTCCTGGCAGGCCGTCCCGCAAGCCGAGCAATATCGCGTCTACTGGTCAACCCAACCCAACGTCAACAAGACGAACGGATCACGGGTTGATGCGGCCCCCAACCCGCTCGTCCATACAGGCGTTCAGAACGGATCGACGTATTACTATGTGGTGACCGCCGTGGGCGCGGGCGGCGAAGGGCCAGTGTCACAGCAGGTGTCAGCGAGCCCTCGTGTGCCCGTCCCCGGGGCCCCGCGCGATCTGACGGCACAGGCGAGCCCGGATGCCGAACGTTCCATTGCACTATCCTGGCTGGCACCGACGATACCGGCAAATATTGCCGACATCATGGGCTATCGGGTCTATCGGTCCGTGCAACCGGACATCGCGGCCAATTTGGGTGCAGCCACCCGGATTGACGGCTCCACGCAAACTGCACTGACCGATTCGGTGCCAATTGGCGGCATCACCTACTACTACATCGTGACCGCACTCACCGCGGCGGGCGAAAGCGCTCCATCTGCGGAGGTCTCCACCACGTCCACCGATGACAGCGGCGGATCGGGTGGCGGAGCGGGCGGTGGCTCAGGGGGTGGCGGCTTGTTTGACTGTGGCGAGCCGGTAGCCTGCTGGCAGGACAGCACCCCTCGTTAAGAAACCCGCCCGGCCGAGAGACAGCACACTCGGCCGGGCGCGATGATCTGTGCGGTCAGCGCTCGATCATCGCGCGTCGGAACTGCTCACGCAGCGGCTTGAGCAGATAGTCAAGCGGCGTCTGTTCGCCCTCCACGAAATAGACCTCGGCAGGCATGCCAGGCTGCAATTCAATCGCGCCCGCGAGATGGCGATCAATTTCCACCTGGGCAACAAAATAGGCACGCTGCCGGGCCGTGTCGACGAAACGATCAGGCGATACGCGGCTGACACGTGCAGTGAAAACCGGCGTCGCACGGCTGTTGAACGCCGAAAAGCGAACCTCAGCGGGCATGCCAGGCCAGATCCGGTTGATGTCCTGCACTTGAACCTGAGCCTCGACGACAAGCCGGTCACCGGTAGGAACGATCTGCATGATCGGCTCTCCAGCCGCAACGACGCCACCTGCGGTGTGAACCTGAAGGCCGATCACGGTACCTGCGTCCGGGGCAACCACTTCGGTTCGCGACAGCACCTCGGCCGACGCGTCGATCCGTTCGGCAAGATCGCGCAGCTTTGCCCGGATGTCCTGCAGCCGATCATTGACTTCGCGCCCGAGCTGATTGCGCAAATCGATGATGCGAAGCTCGGTCTCGCCGATCTGCGCCTGCGCCTCCGCCACATCGGCGGTCAACCTTGCGATGGTGCCTTCCAGATTTGCTTCGGTTCGCTTGAGCGCGTAGTAGCGCGTTCGCAGATACATGCCCTGTTCGAGCAGCGACTCCGCCCCGCGCAACTCTTCCAGGATGAAATCGAGTTGAGTCCGTGTCGCCGCAATCTCGGATAGCCGACCGTCGATTTTTTCGCGCGCCTGACGCTTTCGCTGCTCGAGCACATCGACCTGACCCACAAATGCGGCTCGGCGGCTGTTGAACAGATTCAGTTCGCCAGCAAGCAGGCGGGAAACCGCATCGTTCTGCCGCCGCGCGATGAGCGTCTCGGAAAAGACCGGGCTCGGCCGGTTGTCCCGCTCGGCCTCGAGTCGCGCGAACTCGGCAAGCAGGGCGTCATGCTCCATCATCAGGAGCGCCTGCCGGGCGCGCGCCGTGACATCGACCAGCCTGAGAAGCACCTGCCCCTTGCTGACCGTCTGCCCTTCCCGCACCAGAATATCGCGCACGATGCCGCCCTCGAGATGCTGGATCGTCTTCCTTTCTCCGGCCACCTTGACATATCCGTTTGCAAGCGCAGCGGTCGTGAGCGGGGCCAGGGCAGCCCATGATCCAAGCGCGCCCGCCCCAAAGAGGAGCGACAGCGAACCGGTCAGCATCAGGCGCCGACTGCTGCGGGCCAGATCGTGATCCAGACGCGCTGCTGCGGTCGTATCTCCCCTGGACCTGCCCTGCGCTTCTGCTTTCGCGTTCACCTCGTCGCGGCGGGTCATGACAGTGCTCCGGCTGCTGCCGGTGCTGCGGGCCCCGACGCCCCCGACAGTGCGCGCATCCCGGACGCCGCGCCCTGGGCAGGCACCGCAGGCGGTACCAGCCGCTTTCCGGCCAGATGTGCCATAACCTTGTCAGCGGGCCCCACCATTTCGATGGTTCCGCCATTCATGACGGCGATCCGGCTGGCGTTTCTGAGCAGGGCCGGCTGATGCGTGATCATGACCACAGCCGCGCCCCGCGCCCGTGCCTGGTCGATTGAACTGAGCAAGGCTTGCTGGCCAGCATGATCGAGCCAGGCGGCGGGTTCATCGAGGACCAGCAACCCCGGGTCACCGTAGAACGCGCGCGCAAGCGCCACCTGCTGACGCATACCCGCAGGTAAAACCATCCCTCCGCTTCCGATCGAAGACGTATACGAGTCAGGCAGGGCCGATACCGACGTATCGAGCCCCACTGTGCGCGCAGCCCGACAAACGTGTTCACGTAAACCGTCGGTGTGATTGAAGCGGTTGATGTTCTCTTCGATCGTTCCTGCAAGCAGTTGCGGTTCCTGCGGGCAATAGCCCACCATCGATGCACGTTGATGGGAGGGCCACTGCGCAGCGTTTCGACCATCCAGGCTAAGCGATCCGCTCGCGGGCGGCCATGCGCCGGCGATCAGCCGCCCAAGCGTGGACTTGCCCGAGCCGCTCGCGCCGACGATGCCCACCAGCTCACCGGGTCGCGCGGCGAGCGTGATCCGATTGAGCAATACCGAGCCAGTACCGGGTGCGCGAACCGAGGCGCGACGCAGTTCGAAGCGTGACGGGTCAGGGGACTCGGCTGCGCGCTCGAAGACAGGCTCGACCGCGGGATCCTGCAGCAGTGCGCCGAGTCTTCGGACGGCCTCGCGCGCCTTGATCGCAGCCCGCCACGACGGAATCGCAGAATCAATCGGAGTCATCACGCGACCAAGCAACACCGACGCCGCAACCATGGCACCCACCATCACCTGATCACTCAGGAACAGCCACGCACCTGCGCAGTAGAGCGCGATCTGTAGACCGATGCGCAGCGCGCGCACCAATGATCTCAGCCCTGACGCTCGGTCGGCGCTTCGCTGAAACCAGAGCAGGGACTCGCTTCCGGCCTGGCGCAGACGCGCCGCAAGCGCTGACACCATACCCATCGAACGGATCAGGTCGCCGTGACGGATCACGTCCTCGGTCAGTGCCCGGCCGCGCTCACGCGCCTCCGAAGCCTCGCGCATTGGGCGCCTGAGCAGGGCATCGCCCGCAGCGGCGATCAGCAGTTGCAGCACGGCCCCGGCGAGGGCCAGCGCGCCCAGCACCGGATGCAGCCACGTGATGACCATCAGATAGAGCGGCACAAACGGCAGATCGATCAGCGACACGAGATGGGTGTCGGATACAAAGCGCCTGAGCTCACCTGCATCGCCGAGCACGCGCGCCTCCGATGGCGAGAGGTCGCGATGACGCTCAACCAAAGACTCCACCACCCTGGGTCCGATCGCCGCTTCGACCGACAACCCAACCCGAACCAGTAGTCGCGAGCGCACCGCGTCAACCACCGCTTGCAGAACAAGGGCGAACAGCGCAACCAGCGTGAGCAGCCACAGCGTGTCCGCGTTCTTGCTGGTGAGCACATGCGAAAAGATGGACAGCATGTAGATCGGCAGGGTCAGCATCAGCGCGTTAAAGAACAGGCTGAAGACGCCTACCGAGACGAGCGCCGGCCAGTGGCGCGACAGTAAGGATTCAAGCGGTCTGGAAGGCATGGTTCGGCGACCCCCTAGGAAGTGGACGCCGAACCTGGGGCCGGCTACCCCGACGATCGGTCGACCCACACCGCTACGGACGTTGCGGTGCGGGCCGACCAAACCGCCGGATCGCTAGCGTAGAGACTCAGACAACTTCGATATTGATGGAACTCAGAAGCTCGGTGAGCGATGAGATGCCCTCTGAACCTGGAGCAATGCCAGTGCCTCGCAGGATGATGGCGTCCTCGGCGTCACCGGTCCAGCTGTCGTCACCATCGTGATTGAAAAAGATCATCACGTCAGTGCCATCGTCAATCACAAAGACGTAGGCCTCCAACTCGTCGACGGTGTCGATTTCGGGATCCTCGACCTCGAAGCGCAGTGTGTCGATCGACTCGGGGTCCAGAATCTCGTCGGTGCTCGAAAGCTCCAGCGAGTCGAGCCAGCTCGTCATGCCCTCGCCCTGGCCGGTGCTCACGGTGAAGACGAACTTGTCTGCGCCGAGCCCACCGGTCATCGTGTCGTCCTGGTCGCCGCCCGTCAACGTGTCGTTGTCGCTGCCGCCATCCAGCATGTCGTTGCCAAGTCCGCCACACAGGGTGTCCTTGCCCGACTCGCCGTAGAGCTCATCCTGCTGATCTCCACCCGACAGCATGTCATCCTGCGCCCCGCCATACAGGGTGTCGTCCTCGGTTCCGCCGTAGAGCCCGTCTCGCCCCAATCCGCCCATCAGCAGATCGTTGCCTTCACCGCCGGCCACCGAATCGTTACCCGAGCCACCATCGGCGGTATCGTCACCGAGCCCTCCCATGAGCGAGTCGTTGCCGCCATCGCCACGCATTGAGTCGTCGTTGTCGCCACCATCAAGATCATCGGCACCTTCGCCACCGACCAGCGTGTCGTCACCATCGGCGCCCATCAGCATGTCGTTGCCGGCTCCACCCTGCAGCACATCGTTACCTGTGCCGCCATCCGCGGTGTCGTTGCCGTTCTCTCCC